>JAAZKC010000091.1 GCA_012800005.1 Acholeplasmataceae bacterium
GCGTGCTGGTGCTGATATGATTATTGCGGAAGGTAGAGAAGCTGGTGGTCATGTTGGACCAACTTCCACATTTAGTTTAATTCCTCAAGTTGTAAAAGCGGTAAACATTCCTGTGATAGCGGCTGGTGGAATTGGAAATTATCAAGGGGTTGCGGCTGCTTTAGCTTTAGGCGCTAAAGGCGTTCAAGCTGGAACAATCTTTTTAGCAAGTTTAGAATGTCCAATTCACCAAAACTATAAAGAGTTAATTATAAAAGCAAAAGATACTTCTACCGTTGTGACAGGTAAGGGACGTACTGAGGTAAGAATCTTAAAAAATAAATTATCAAATACTTATCTTGAAATGCTTAATAGTGGTGCTAGTATAGAGGAGTTAGAAGCGTTAACTAAAGGCTCACTTAGAAAAGCGATTGTTGATGGCTCCTTAGATGAAGGATCATTTATGGCTGGTGAGGTTTCAGGATTAATTAGTGAAATTAAACCTGTAAAAGAAATCATTGAAGATTTAATTCTTCCAGTTAATGATTATTTAAAAACATTAAAAATTTAGAAGGTGAAACTATGTTAAATAAAGAAAATATTAAAAAAATAATTCCCCATAGAGAACCATTTTTATTTATTGATAAAGTTACTGAAATTGAACCTTTAAAAAGAGGTGTTGGTTATAAAGAAATTACTGGTGATGAGGCATTCTTTAAAGGCCACTTTCCAGAAGAACCTATTATGCCTGGAGTTTTAATTTTAGAAGCGATTAGCCAAGTTGGCGCAACCATCTTAAGAATGGATGAAGCATACAAAGATAAACTTATTCTTTTTGCGGGAGCTGACGAAGTTAAATGGAGAAGGAAAGTTGTTCCTGGTGATACTTTACGCTTAGAATGTGAAGTAATTAAATTAAGAAGAAACTTTGGTGTTGGTGAAGGAAAAGCTTATGTTGGTGATGAACTTGCTTGTGAAGGAATTTTAAAGTTTATTATTGCAGATAATTAATTAAAACTCGCTAAAATGCGAGTTTTTTTATTTAAAATAGATGTAATTTCACTAAATATAGGTTGAATTTATCCTATTTTTATTATATAATGCTAGCGAGGTGAACAAAATGACTTTAAAAGTTCAACAAATTATATCGATGACTGAAGCCAATCAAAACTTTTCAAAAGTTTCTAGAACAGTTGATAAATATGGAAACGCCTTAATTTTAAAAAATAATAAGCCAAAATATGTAATAATTAATTACGAAAAATATCTTGACTTAACAGAAGATGAAATGATTGAAATAGTTTCTAAAAGACTTTTCAAAAAACATATTAATGCTTATAGGAATTTAGCGAAATGATTAAGTTTACAAAAGAAAGAGTACTACTAATATATAAATACATTATTACAGAAACTGGTGGTTCTTTTGGTATTAGAGATGAAGGTTTATTAGAATCAGCAATTGAAGCTCCGTATCAAACATTTGACGAAAAAGAACTTTATCCTACAAAAATTGAAAAAGGCGCTAGATTGGGATTTGATCTTATTAAAAATCATCCTTTTGTAGATGGCAATAAACGCATTGGATTTCATATTATGCATACTTTTTTAGATATAAACGGCATAAAAATAGATTTTTCTGATGTTGAAATTGAAAATATCGCCTTGGGAATCGCAAGCGGTGATATTTCTTACGAGAAATTAAAGGAAACATTAATAGAGAAACATAAAAACAATTTATAAATTTAAAAGGTCTATCACCTAAAAATGATAGACCTTGATTTTATTTTTATTTTTCTACTTTAACTTCTTGATGTTCACTTTTATCTACTAACTCTTTAACGATTTTATAATTTTCATAAACATCTTTAATATCGGAATAAGCGAACTTTGCTACTGTTCCAGCAGTTACTGGTGTACTTACTGTTCCAAAGGTAATACTTCCTGTTCCTTTTTTAAGTAATTTATCAAGTACTGAAACATTTACTGAAACATATTGTACCGCGTTAATTGGAATGCTTGAAAAGTCTATTCCTAAAATACCTTTTTGAATAATAA
>JAAZKC010000092.1 GCA_012800005.1 Acholeplasmataceae bacterium
ATAAAGAAGGACTTACTGATTGTAAGATTACTGTTTCAAACTCATTAGATGAATATTTAATTAGAGAACTAATTCGTCAAGGGGCATGTATTGACTCGTTTGGAGTTGGTGAAAGATTAATTACTTCTAAAAGTGATAGTGTTTTTGGTGGTGTTTATAAATTAGGTGCCTTAAAGGAAAATGGTGTATGGATTCCTAAGATGAAGTTAAGTGATAATGTTGAGAAAACCACTATTCCAGGCATTAAAGGTTTATATAGATTCTTTAAAGATGGAAAGGCAATCGCTGATGTGGTTACTTTAAAAGAAGAGATTATTGATGAAAATAAACCTTACTTATTATTTGATCCAGATTTCCCTTGGAAAAATAAATTAGTTGAAGATTTTAAAGCGGTTAATTTATTAGAACCAATTTTTATTGATGGTAAGCAAGTTTATAAAAGTCCTAACCTAGATGAAATAAGAAACTACCACAAAAAACAAATGTCTATGTTGTGGGATGAACTTAAACGCTTTGATTATCCACATCAATATTATGTGGACCTATCAAAACCATTATGGGATATAAGAGAAAAACTCTTAAAAGAATTTTCTAAAGATTTCTAAAGCTTTTCATTTGAAAGGCTTTTTTCTTTTTATATGCTAAACAATGTAAAAAAGAAGTAAATTATTGATAAAGATATTATTAAGAATTGTTATTTGATAATATAATTTAGAGCGGAGAGTGGTTATTATGATAAAAGTAAACAATTTACATAAAACGTATAAAAGAGGTGTTAAAGCTGTAGATGATTTAAGTTTAACAGTTAAAGAAGGGGAAATCTTTGGACTTTTAGGCCCCAATGGTAGTGGAAAAACCACAACCATTAACGCCATTTTAGAACTAATTGATTATGAACAAGGCGAAATAGTCTTATTTGATAATAAATATAAAAATAAAACGGAAATAAAGAAAAATATTGGCCTAGTTACTCAAGAAGTAGGTGTTTTTAATGAACTTAATGTTAGAGAAAACATCGATTATTTTTGTGGGCTTTATATTAATGATGAAAAATTAAGAAAAAAATATGTTGAAGAAGCGATGGAGTTAGTTCAAATCAAAGATTTTGAAAAATTTAAACCGAAAAAACTTTCAGGGGGGTTACTTAGAAGACTTCATATCGCTTGTGGAATTGCTCATAAACCAACTTTAATTTTCTTTGATGAACCAACTGTAGGAATTGACCCTCAAAGTAGAAATCATATTCTTGAACAAATTAAGTCATTAAATAAAAATGGCGCTACAATCGTCTATACATCTCATTATATGGAAGAAATTGAAATGCTTTGTGACTATATTGTGATAATGGATAAAGGTAAAGTTATTGCTGAAGGGACATATGATGAATTAATCGATAAAATTACGTTAGCCGAGTTTATTGAAATTGAATATAATGGTGAAATTAAAAATGGTGTCATTACTGAAATAGAAAATATTAAAGAAGTAATGGAAGTTATTAAAAATGATAAAAAAATCGTAATTAAGACTAATGATGATAATAAAACCTTTTTAAAGATAATTAATATTTTAGAACAACACAATATTGAATACTCTAAAGCGAATGTTAGTAAACCTAGTTTAAATGATGTCTTTTTAGAGTTAACAGGAAAAGAGTTAAGAGATTAAGATGAAAAGTTTATTTATTTTAAATTTAAAGAAATTGCTGAAAAACAGAGTTTTAATTTTCTGGACCTTATTATTTCCAATTATTTTAAGTACTATATTTCATATGGTATTCGAAGGAATTAAAAATAAAGATAACTTTGAAACAATGAAAGTTAATTATGTGGTTGATAACTTTAAGCCTTACGATGAGCCTTTTTTAGTTGATGAAATACTTAAAAAGGCGGAATATGAAAAAAACTTAGAAGGAACGAATAAAGAAACTATTAAAGTTTTTAAGTTAAAAAAGACGACTTTAACAGAAGCGGAAGCTGATTTTAAAAACAATAAAACAGTTTATCTTTATAAAGAAAATGATAAATTCGTTATTAAAAGTATAAAAGCGAATCTCTCGACATTTGTTTTACAAGGTTATCTTGATGATTATTCAAATATGATTAAAGTTTCTAATTTATTAGTAGAAGAAAGTAATGGAACTTTAACTTTTGAACAAGCCTTAATGAAACATTTAGGTAGTTATAGTTATACTTATTATTTGGAATCTGGTGATAAAACTTTAGATTATATTAGTAATTATCATTATACGGTTGTGGCGATGGCGATTATTTATGGGGCTTATTTAGCTTTTGAACAAGCGAAAATCTTTAGACCCAACAGTTTTGCGTTTGCGAAAAGAGTTTATGTTAGTGGTGCTAGTAAAATAAAACTTTTAATAAGCGCGATTTTAACATCATTTTTAGTTCAAGTTTTAGTTGTGGCAATCTTTTTATTAGTCTTAAACTTTATCTTTAAAATTACATTCACAAATTTAGGCTTGGCAATCCTAGTGATTATCTTAGGAATAGTTTTAGTTAATATTATAGGTTTTTTCTTAGGAATAGTCTTTAATAAACTAAGTCAAAACGCCGCTACTGCGATAATTATTTTAATAGGTACATTAGGGGGATTTTTATCGGGAATGATGATTCCAACAATTAAATATTTAATTAATGTAAATATGCCAATCATTTCTTATTTAAATCTTAACAGTTTAATTAGTGATTCATTTGTTAGGCTTGATTTTGGTAATATGACTAAATATTGGCTTAATATTCTTTCAATGGTAATAATTAGTGTTGTATTATTTACTTTAACGATGATTAAGTTTATAAAAGAGGATAAGATATGATGGGATTTAGGTTATTTTTTAAAATTATAAAATCAAATATTGTCGCAGTTGTTGCGTATTTGACAATTTTAATTCTTAGTGGTCTTATCTTTGGGTTAAGCACTGATAATAATGAAACAGAGTTTAAATTAAAAGCGCCGATTTTTTATTATAAAGCGACAGAAGAAACACTAAATAATTTACCAAATGAAGAAAAAGAAATATTTACTTATTTAGTAGAAAACGATTTATTGGTTTTTGAAACAAATGATCCTATTTCAAAAAGCCTATATGAATACAGTTTAAATTTTCTTGAGCATAAAGATGTTGAACCAGAAAATATTGTTGAAGCTAATTATACGCAAATTATTCATGGAACTTTAATTTTACCTAATAATTTATCAACTCTTGAAAAAGGTGATGCTAAATATATTTTTCATACTTATTTTAAAGAACTTGCTTATGCAGAACCAGTAAAAGCGGCCCTAAATAAATATATTAATACTTACTACAATGTAAAAGAAACTTATGAGTTAGAAGGAATTAATTATAGTGAAATAGAACTTGGTCAAAAAATTAGCAATTCTTTAAAGAAAGAAACTATTATAACGTTTGAAAACCCTGAAGATATTGAACTAATTATTTTAGGAAGGTTTTATTCTTTTACAACTTATATTATCTCGGCAATTATTATTTTAATTGTAGGGATTGTCATCTATGAAATAAAGAGAAGTGAAATTATAAGAAGAATCGCAATATCACCATATAGCATGCCTAAATTAATTATTGGGTTAATCTTTGGAGCTTTAGTTTTATCGTTTTTGTTAGTTTTATTAGTTTATGTTTTAGCGTTAATTTCTTATACTAATAAAGCTTTAACTATTGACGGGTTTTACTTTACCTTAAACTTATGGTTATATACCTTACCACTTACAACATTATCGATGTTTTTAGGATTAATTATTACTAATATTGAACTTGTTTCAATTATTAGCACAGTTTTTGCGTTAGCACAAGCGTTTTTTTCTGGCGCATTCGTTCCTACAAGCTTTTTACCACAGTCAATTATTAATTTAGGAAAAATTACCCCTGCCTCTTATACAATCGTTATTAATGATTTAATTGTGGAAAAACCTAGTAATGCTAGCGGAGAAATATTACTAAATATTTTGTATATAGCGATTTATTTTGTGGTGTGCCTAACTATTTCAATTATCGCTAGTAAGAAGATTACTAAAAAAGAAAGTTAGTTTCTAAATCATCTTTTCCTTTGATATAATTTAATGTAAGAGGGATAAGATGAATAAGATAGAAAAAAGAAAACACAATATATTAAATAATCCTAATCTAATGAAGACCATGATTATAATGAGCTTACCGCTTTTTTTCTCAAACCTCCTTAAAAGTTTTCATGATATTGTGGATTCTTTTTTATTTTTAGGATATTATTTTAAAAGAAAGGTTTCTTTTGAAAAGAAGGTTAAAAATGTTGTATCAAAAGCTTAAAGAAAGGTTTTCCTTTGTTGGGGTTATTAGTAAGGAATTATATATAAAATATAAACCTTTTAATTATCCTTATGAAACAATCTTCGTGGTTGGTTTAAGTTATCCTAATAAAGTATTACCAAAAAAAGAAAATTATTTATCCGCATCAGTTTATACATATGGGCTTGACTATCATAAAGTTTTAAAAGCCTATTTAGAGCCGTTTTCTAATGATGATACTCTTGTGTTAGTAGATAATCACAACCTTGATGAAAAACTTTGCTTAAAGTTAACTGGGCTTGCGTATTTAGGTAAAAATAATTTAATGATTAATAAAGATTATGGAACATTCTTTTTTATTGGACTATTATTAACTAAAAAGAAATATAAAGAGGTTATTATAGAAAATAATGATTCTTGCGGAACTTGTGATATATGTATTAAAGCATGTCCTATGAACGCTTTATTAAATGGATATGATGAAGATAAATGTTTAAGCGCACTTAATCAAAAGAAAGAACCATTACCTACTAAAGCAATAGAAAAAAACTATTTATTGTTAGGTTGCGATATTTGTCAGTTAGTTTGTCCGAAAAATAAAGGTATTAAAGAAAGTAAAATAAAAGAATTTATGCCCATGGATCATGCTTATGTTTTAACAAGCGATTTATTTAGTTTATCTAATAAAGAGTTTAAAGAAAAATATGGCGCTTCTGCATATATGTTTAGAGGGAAAACTATTCTTTTAAGAAACGCTCTTACAATTTTATATAACACTAATAATAAAAAGTATAATGAGTTAATTAAAAAAACTATTGATGATAAAAAATATCCGCTTTGGTATAAAGAGGACGCAAAGAAAATAATTAAGAAGTTAGAGGAATAATAATGTTACATATTGTTTTATATGAGCCATTAATTCCCCAAAATACAGGTAATATTATGAGAACTTGTGTAGGAATTAGTGCGAAACTACATCTAATTGAACCATTAGGTTTTAGTTTAGAAGATAAATATTTAAAAAGGAGTCATTTAGACTATTTTGATAATTTAAACTTTGAAGTTCATAAAGATTTTAATGAGTTCTTATCTAAAAATAAGGGACCATTTTTCTTTTTGACAAGATATGGTAAGCACGTTTATACGGAGGTTAACTTTAAAGAGTATCGTGATAAAGATGTTTATTTGATTTTTGGAAAAGAAACTACAGGAGTAGATAGGCATTTACTTAAAGAAAATTTAGATAAAACTTTTAGAATACCTACTACTGATAAAGTTAGAAGCCTAAACCTATCAAATACAGTTGCGTTAGTGGCGTATGAGTATTTAAGACAACTTGATTTTCCTGGTTTATCTAAAGAAGAACCAGAGACTCTTAAAGGAAAACATTTCCTAGAAGAATATGAGTAATTAGAAAGGATTTATTATGGAAAAAAAGAAATATACAAACCAAACCTTAGGTGAAGAAATTGCTAATTCGATTTCACATGGAGTAGGCGCCCTTCTAGCAATCGCAGGAATGGTTTTAATGATTATTAAAGCGAAAACGGCTGAAGCGATTGTCGGAGTTACTTTATTTGGCGCCTGTGCCTTTATTTTATATATAATGAGCTGTTTATATCACGCCTTTGAAAAAAAATCAGTAGTTAAAAGAATATTTAGGCGCTTTGATTACGCAAGCATTTATCTTTTAATTGGTGGAACTTACTTGCCAATCTTTTTAATTGTGTTTAAACATCCTTGGGATATCGTATTTATTGTGATACAGTGGACTATTATTGTTATTGGGATTACTTTAAAAACAACGAAGTTTTATGAATTTAAAGGAATTCATATGGCTTTATATTTAATTTTAGGTTGGAGTGGAATTTTTATCTTTAAACCACTATTAGATTTAAGCTGGCAAGCTTTTACGCTGATTTTATTAGGTGGTGTTAGTTATACCTTAGGTGTGTTATTTTATTCGCTTAAAAAGGTAAAGTATACTCACTTTGTTTGGCATTTGTTTGTTTTAGGTGGTACAGTTTTACATTTTTTTGCGATATATTTATTTTTACTGTAAGTATTTGAGTTCCCCCAAAACACATAAAAATATTTAATTTTTTGAGTGAAAGTTAAAGCTTTTTTATTTGCTTGACTCTCACTCTTTTTTTCTCATTTAATTCTAAAGAATTAAAAAGATTAAAGTCCTC
>JAAZKC010000093.1 GCA_012800005.1 Acholeplasmataceae bacterium
GAGGACTTTAATCTTTTTAATTCTTTAGAATTAAATGAGAAAAAAAGAGTGAGAGTCAAGCAAATAAAAAAGCTTTAACTTTCACTCAAAAAATTAAATATTTTTATGTGTTTTGGGGGAACTCAAACTATTTACCAAAAGTTGCATTTTGTTTTTATAAACTTCTTCTTTTCTCTTTATTGTGCTTTAAAGTTATAAACTGGTTTTAAAAGTTTTATAATTTTAACAGTATCCGTAATGTTTTTTATAATTTCACCACTATCTTTATAAGCAAAAGGTGCTTCATCAAGTGTAGATTCATTAATTGATGTCGAATAAATACCTTCCATAGTTTCTTGGAAGTCTTTTAAGTTTATAAGTTTTTTAGCCTCATTACGACTCATAATGCGCCCAGCCCCATGTGGTGCAGAATAATTCCAATCCTCGTTTCCTTTACCGAGGGCAATAATACACCCATCTCTCATATTTAAAGGAATAATAACTTTTTCTCCCTTATATGCGGAAATAGCGCCTTTTCTAATTATATTATCATTAAAGTTGTAATAATTGTGCACCGTTTCAAAATAACTAAGTTTTTTCCACCCCATACCACGAACAACTAATTTAGCTATTTCTTTACGATTTTCAACAGCGAACTCTTGAGCAATCCGCATATCGTGAAGATAATCTTTTTCATCTTCTTCCGATAAATATGCAAGATTATAATCAATATCAATTTCTTGCTCTTTCTTAATACTAACTATATGTTCCTCTATTTCCTGTTGTCTTCCTTCTCTTTTAAGTTTATCAATAACGTCTTGAATATTAACCCTCAAACTTTTTTGATATTGAACGGCTTTCCACTGATAATAATCCGCAACTTGTTTACCAAGATTTCTTGAACCAGAGTGAATTATTAAATATTTGTTTTGCTCATCATCTTCATCAATTTCAATAAAATGATTTCCACCACCAAGAGTTCCTAGCGATCTTAAAATTCTATTTGGATTAACAATTTCTTGATAACAACGAAGTTCATCTATATGGAAATCTCTCAATGCATATTCACGAACTGAAAATCCGTGAGGAATATTCGCTCTAATAAAATTATCCAGCTTCTTATAGTCTATATCTATTTTCCCAAGTTCAACTACCGCGACCCCACAACCAATATCTACACCGATAACATTAGGAATAATATGTTTAGTGTATCTTGAAGTAAATCCTACCACAGAGCCCTTTCCCGCGTGAACGTCTGGCATTATTCTAATAGTAGCCCCCTCAAATGCTTTAGACATTCTTAAATGATTAACTTGTTCAAGACTTACTTCATCAATATTATCAGTGAAAATCTTCACATTCATATTTTTTCCCTCACTCAAATATTTTTTAATAAAAATGGAATCTACCGAGATATGCACATGGTCATTTCCATCGCAAATGAAAAATTCGTTAGATTCCTTTATATATTTTTTTTATTGTCTTTTAATTTATTTTTTTATCATATAATAACAACCATACATACCAGCGTCGTTACCTAATTTAGCTAATTCAAAAGTTGTCCCTTTAACACCATAAAATGCATATTTATTAAAAGATTCTTGTAAATTATCAATTAAAATCCACCCCGCATTAGAAATGCCTCCACCAATAATAAAGACGTCAGGGTTAACGATTGCAGCAATGTTTGCGCAAGCATAACCTAACACATCCGCAACTCTTTTTACAACTTCAATTCCTACTTCATCACCTTTTTTCGCAAGTGTATGAATAAATCTAGGATCTAAGTTATTAATATCTAATTTAGTTGTAAGTTTTCCTTCTTCAATAAGTTCTTTTGCAAATCTGTTCCATCCTCTAATACCTGCATATGTTTCTAAGCAACCTCTTTTCCCACAAGAACATAAAGGGCCATTTTTATCAATATTAATATGCCCTATTTCGCCATTGGCACCAGTCGCTCCTTCAAACCAAATTCCATTGCTAATGACTCCACCGCCAACACCAGTTCCAAGCGTAATAAAAACGATACTTTTATCAAGCCCCATCTTATTATATTCACCAACTGCTGCAATAGTTGCATCATTACCAACCTTTACGTAAACATCTTCACCTATCAACCTTTTAAATTCTTTATCAAGTTGAATATTTTCCCATCCTAAATTGGCACATCTAATAACTTTGTTTTTAACGACTGGTCCTGGAACTCCAAAACCAAAGCCTTCTATATCTTTTAGAGAAATTTTTTCTTCTTTTAAAACTTCTTTTATTTTATTAGTAATATCGCCTAAAACATATTTTCCCTTTTCTTCAGTGTTAGAACGTATTTGGTATTTTTTGATTAATTTGTCATCTTGAAAAAGACCTATCTTAGTAGTAGTCCCACCAACATCTATTCCAAAAACATAGCGCATTTTAAAATCACCCCACTCTTAATAATTATATCATAAAAAAATCCCTCTTAAACTTATTTGTTAAAGAGGAATATTTTTTTATTTTTTGACAAAACCAAATCCACAAGTACCAGGCCCCGCATGAGCACCTACTACAGGCGTTAACGGTGCCATTTTAATTTCAAGTTCTGGTTTATATTCTAATAATTCTCGTCTAATTTCTTCTACAAATTCTTTATTATTAGTATAAGCTAAGAACATAGCTTCTACTCCCTTATCAATTTCACCTTTTGCTAGTTCCATAAAGCGCGCTCTTGCCTTAGAAGCAGTTCTTATTTTTTCATAAGCAACCAATCTACCCTCACTATCAAAATTAAGCAATGGTTTAATTTTTAATAATGTGCCTAGTGCTCCACTAGTTACACTTAAACGGCCATTCTTAACTAGAAATTTAAGTGTATCAACTAAAACAAAAATTTGAATGCGATCTCTTTTTTCAGTTAGTTTTTCCATAATTTCTTTAGATTGTTTGCCTTCTTTAATCATTGAAGCTAAATACTCAACTAAATACATCTGCCCATAAGAAACAGTTTTACTGTCTAAAATATGAACATTTATCCCTTCTACCATTTGTGAAGCTAAAACCATGTTTTGATAAATACCGGAGAGTTTAGATGAAATACTAATCGCAACTATATCAGTATAACCTTGTGCCTTAAAATTATTATAAATCTCAACTAATTCACCAGTGGAAACTTGTGCTGTTGATAATGGTACATTAGGATTTTTTACTAAAATTTGATAAAAATGGTCAGCAGTAATATCAATATAATCTTCATATTCTTTACCATCAATAATTAATTTTGAACGAGCAACTACATAAGGATAAGTAACGTTTTCATAATCTATTCCTGAGTTACTACATATTAAAATTCCAATCTTTTCCATAAAAATTCCTCCAATAAGTTTCTTATGATTTTAACATATCTTTTAATAAAGGTTGCTTAAATGGTTATTTGAAATTAGTAATTGAAATATTTTCCCATAATTTAAACAAAAAGTGCGTGTTTTTTACGCACTTTAAGCTTAATGTTTTTAAAAATTAGCCTTTTTTCTAGTTTTTGCCTTTTTTACTACTAAAAATATCTTGTTGATTAAATAGATAAACTTACAAAAAACATAATACAAATGATGTATTAAAAACAGTTTAACTAGACCGCTTTTAAGTTAAAAATTGTTCATATGTTTTTTATCTATTAAGGTAAAAGTGCAATTGCTTCTAACAAGTCTAATAGTTTTCCATCTTGTGTTGGAGTACCCCATTCTTCTGGATTGCCATCATGAATAGGAATCATTGTGTATCCACCTTGATTATGAATTAATTCTGTAAACATCTTAGTTAGCGAATGAGTAAATATTCTTGATTGAACTATTGCATCATTTACTTCTTTTGGTTTATTTTCATTAGATTTTAAAACAGTTTTAAACAAATCGAAATTCATCACTTCGTAGTTTATTCCTGCATTAGATAAATCTTCTAATGCTTGAAGGAACGCTAGTGTATCATTGTTTTCTCCATACCAAACGAAATCATTTCCATCATAATCTTTAGATTCAAAATATTGGTTTAAATCCACTGTAATTAGAGGTTTAAAGTGTTTTTCTACGAAAGTGTGTTTTATAACTTCTGATGCAAAAATAATTTCTTTATTTTTTCCATATAATGAGCTAATTGATGGATTAAAATTACTAAGTGGCGTATCGCCTTGAACTTCTTTAATTGCTAACAACATCTTTTCAACTTCGCCTTTTTCCGTTTCTGTTGAATACCATATTAAACCACTAGGTATAACTAACTTATCTTCTAAAATGCCACCTACACCATTCATTCTATTTATTTCATTACAAATCGCATCAGTAACTGTTATAGATTTAGAAATAGTTTCAATTTCATTTGCGGTTAAAATATTGATATTAGAACTTGAAATCAATTTAATTTCAAAAATCTTTAATGTCAATATTGTATAGTATATTTCATCTTCACTCCAATGTGTTCTTGCATAATTTGGATTAACGAATTCATATGTTTTTTCAAGAACAATTTGGTTAACCATTTTGTTAATATTATGAGTTATTGTTTTGCTTAATGATATTTTTTGACTGAGTTCTCTAATCTTAAGATTTGATAGTGTTGCTAGTTGGAAATTAGCAGTTAAAACTTCATTGTCTTTTAAAGATTTAAAAGCTTGGAATAAATTATTTAATTCTTGTTCACCAACTTCATTTTTATAAGAAACATCACTAGGGACTTCTAATAACACTACTGTGTTATAACTATCAAAAATCATCTCTAAAAGCGAAGGAGTAAACTCACTAATTATTTTAGAATACGCCATGATTCTTGAAAGTTTATTGATGTTTGTATCAGTTAAAAGATTATTTAGATTAATATTTTCATTAAAGACATCATTTTCAATTAAAAGTTTGCCCAACAATAAAAGATATTTGACTTCTTGTTTATCAAATTTGTCCATAAATTCTTCTTTAGAAATAAGCCCTTGTAGGAATGGTTGTTGCTCTAGTGTGTTATGTAAATACGCAGCAATTATATTAGCGTTTGAATCTAAAACTTCAAAGTCAAAAATAACATCAACAATATCTTCTATTTGCTCATCTTCTAATTCCATTAAATTATCGTCCTTAAACAAATTTTTCGCATCTTCTAGATTGTTCACATTTAAATCTTTTAATGTTCCATATACGTTTGTGATATTTTTAAAATCCTCAATTAATTCTTCAGGATTTGGCTTGTTAACGTCATTTACATCTATATTATATTGTGTCATAAGTTCCTGTATGTCTGCGTTTTCTAAAAAGATATTAAGCCCCATTGGAAGTAAGTAACTTAAATATTCTATTTCAGCTAATTCATTAACTATTTCGGTTGCTGTTGCTTTATCAAAAGAAAATATTTTCTCATCAACAGTGCCTTCAAATTCATCTCTATTAATAATTTTAATCGTATTGAATAGGGTTATTATATCTTTTTTCAAATCAATATTTTTTAAATTTTCTACTGTTAAATGTGTTTCATAATCTTTATCTAAATTTCTGTTTTTAATTTCTCCGTACAAATATTCAACCGCAACAACTTGTACGAGTTTTAAAGCATTTGTTTTATCTAAATTTTCCTTTATTTTTTCAAGATCTTCGTTTGATAATTTAAACAATAGATTTCCATCTATTTTTCCATCTGAAGCCGTATTTACAACATCAAATATATTAGCAACATGAGCAAGTTCTTTTCTTATTTTTACTGACTCTTTTTTATCTTTAAGTTTGACAGTTATTCTAAATACTGAGTCAAACATTTTTTCATCTAGATTAGTTAAATCATATAATTTTGCAACCCAAGTATCATCATATGATTTTAATAACTTATCATACCCATCTTCTTCAAAACTTTCTAATTCTTCAGTTGTTTCAGTATTGCTTTCACCACTAAAAGCGTTAATAAATGGCGTAGCTGAATTATACATTGAAGTAAGCCCTGCAAGTGGGATTGATATTAATAATACTGTTAGTAGGCCTCTAACACCACCCACTAAAGTTCCCAAAAGACGTCTTTTATCAACCTTTTCTTTTGGTTTGACGAATTTCCAAATTATTAAAGTAATTAATTTTAATACAGTAAATGAAAGAATAAAATAAACTATAAATAACGCTATCACTAATACTAGTTTAACAATTCCATAAACAATTTCTAAAGTTTCAGAACCAGGCGTGAAAAGCACTTCTTGTTCTGGCATTAATTCTCTTAAATAATATGGTATTGTTCCTCTAAGTGTTGTGACATTTTCTTGTATTTCTGGAGGGAAAACCCCTTTAAGAAAACTTATATTTGCATCTAATAATGCTTCTGCAATAAATGGAATAATTAATAATGCTAAAATAAAAAAGAAGATGGAAAAAATAAGTTGAAAAATAGATTTTCTTACTCCTTTTATAAGCCCAAAAAGTGCAGATAAAATTATAATTCCGATAAACGCAATACTTAAGATATTACCTGCTTGTTCTAACATTGGCACATCCTCCTTGCTATAACTCTTTATTTCATTTTATCACATTGTTATTCTAAATAATATTGCTTTTAAAAATTATTGCTAGTTTTCTTAAGTATAACAAAAGTAATAAAAGTCACGCTTGACCTATTACACAAAGTTGGGAGTCTAAATAACATACTAGAATGTTTTTTCTTTGATGAAAAGATAACTGCTAGAAAAGCATTTTGAAAATTGCAATCAAAATTTTAAAAAAGGTATTTTCTTTTGTGTCAGTTTCACAAACTCAATCCCAACCTTATAAATCTATGTTTCTCTCCACAGAAAAAACCTCCAAAGTTTTCACCCTTGATTTTTAAAAATTAAAGAATTTACACATAATTAAACTTTTGGGTTATTTCATATGTTTACTTTGGAGGTATTATATATCGCTATGAAATGAGCATATCATTAGTGATAAACTAGAAAAACAAAATCATTATTTTTTCTTTTTGTACTAAGGCAACATTCTAATTACGTTTAAAATTTTAATTAATTCGCCATCTTGTGTTGGAGTACCCCAACCTTGTGGATCACCACTATAAATAGGAATAGATGTATATCCACCTTGATTATGAACTAATTCTGTGAACATTTTAGTTAACGAGTGTGTAAAAATCTTAGATTGAACTATTGCATCATTAACTTCTCTAGGTTTATTTGGACTAGACTTTAATATTGATTTTAATAATCCAAAACTCATTGCATTATAATGAATTCCTGCAGTATTCAAATCATCTAAAGCTTTTACAAACGCAATCGCATCATTGTCATCATCGCCATACCAGTTATACTCATTACCATAATAATCTTGTGGTTCAAAGTATTTAGCTAACTTATCTTCTTCCGTAATTAACGGTTTTAAATGATTATCAACAAATGTATGTAAAATAATCTTTGAAGCGAAAATTTTATCTTTATCTTTACCAAATAATGCGTCAATGTTTGGATCAAAACTTGAAAAGTTATTGGTTCCTTGAATTTCTTTCATTGATAATAAAATCTTTTCTGTTTCTCCTTTGGTAGTTTCTGTTGAGTGCCATATTAAACCTTCAGGTATAACTAGTTTTCCTTTTAACGAACTAGTATTTTCTGGAGTGTTTTCATTCATTCTATATACTTCATTTTTAAATCCACCAGCAATTGTCTTAGACTTAGAAACGTTGGCAATTTGTTCATCTGTTAAAGTGTGAATGTTTTCGCTAGTAA
>JAAZKC010000094.1 GCA_012800005.1 Acholeplasmataceae bacterium
ACATTATTATTTAGTTTGACACTTTTTGGATGTAAAAAAGGAAATGCCAAAATTGAAATAGTTTTAGATGGTGGTGGAGTTAGTGGTAACTATAATAGCACAATTAGTATGACAAAATCTGCGGCAAACCCTAATCCATACAACACACTAGAAAAACTAGTTGATGAATGGAATAAAACACAAGATAAATATTATATTAAATTAAATAGAAATTCTATGAACGGAAATAGAGATGCAATAGTAGGTTATTTGTCTACTAAAACTGGTCCAGATATTATTTATCAAACAGGTACAACGATTGCTGAAGATTTAGGAAATGACTACTACGTTGATATGACAGATTATTTAGAAAAACCTAATCCTTATATTAAAGGTAATACAAGGTGGGCTGATATTTACGATCAACAAGAATTAAACGCTTCTAGGGCACCAGATGGTAATTTTTATTCGATTGGTATTGATAGAAATGTTGCTGGTTTAGCATTTAATAAAAATATTCTTACAGCGGCAGGTGTAGATTTCGAAATTGAAACATATGGCGATTTTATAAGAGCACTAACACTAATTGAAACTTATTCAGATACTAACGGTTTAGATATTATCCCTTTTTTGGCAGTTGACGATTGGTATAATATTGTTTTAGAAGGCAATTTATATGGCACTTTACTTGATGAAATAGATGTAATTAGACCAAATGGAGTTGTTGATACCGAAGAATTGGCAAGGGCATCATCAATGGGACTATATAAAATAATGAATGGAACGAATATCGATCCAAGATTTTCAGCGTATTTACAGTTGATTCAGAAGATTTCTGAGTTTTTCCCACCTAATATGGAAGGTTATACAGTAATAAACGAATTTATTAGGGGTAATGTGGCAATTATATCTACATTAGGAAGAGATATAATCAGAGCTTATAATAATGAAACAAGAAAAGAGACTTTTGAGATGGGTGTTACAGGATATCCGTATCTTATGAACGAGGATATCAAAAAATATACCAGTTTTAAAAATGGCGAAGTTTTAATTAACGAAAAAGGCGTTAGAAGAGGTGTTTCAGGTATAGGTACTGGTTGGTGGATTACAAACTCAGCTATGAAAAAAGGCACAGTTGATGCTTGTATTGATTTTTTACAGTTTGTTACAGCGCCTCAAAATAACGGAAGACTTGTCAACGATTTAGGATTTACACTACCACTAGATATGGTCGCAAATGGTGCTAATGTTAATGAATTATATTCTTCATTAGTAAATCAATATGTTAGTGATGTAGGGAAAGGCTATTATGTTTGGCACGTGTTTAATTCTTGGGGAATTATGGGTTTTAACTACTGGAGTAAATTTGTAGTGGAAAGTAGAAACCTTTATCAGGGACAATCAGTGTTAGACACAGCACAAGCCCTTAACAATGTGTTTTTAGCTTCGGTTTCTACTTTAATAGATGATAATACAAAAAGTGGCGCATGGGATACTGATGAATGGTAGATTAGAAAAAGATAAAAAATGACTAGGGTTAAGAGTAGGAAAAGTGAATATTTTGGTTTTTTATGGATATTGCTTGCTATTGTATTTGTTTTAGTATTTAGCGTTTATCCCGCTTTTTCTGCGGTAATACATTCTTTTACAAAATGGGATTTAAATAATGTAGAGTTTATTGGTATTTCTAATTTTACTAGGTTATTTACAGATAAGATTTTTTGGAAATCTTTTGGAAATTTACTAATACTGCTTATTAGTGGAATGATTTTGGGTAATTCTGCATCGTTATTCCTTGCGGAATTATTACATAATTTGAAAAATAAACGAACAGCCAATTTTTACAGATTTATATTTTTATTACCAGCATTAGTTCCTGGTATTGTTAATATGTTGCTGTGGACAAAAATTGTTTTTAATCCTAGTGCCACTGGATTAATGAATAGTATATTATCAATATTTAATGCAGGCCCTTATGGCTGGTATTTTGATGAGAAAATCTCGCTTTTAAGTATGATGTTAACAGGGTTTCCCTGGGTTGCAGGAACAAGTTTTTTAATTTATTTAGCAGGTCTTAATAATATTTCAGAAGAAATCTATGATGCAGCAGCCATTGATGGAGTTTCAACACTACAAAGAATTTTTTACATTGATATACCACTTTTAAAAAGTCAGATTAAATATTTCATTGTTTTAGGTATTATTGGCGGAATGCAAAGTTTTGATATGCAACTCATGTTTACTAGTGGAGGCCCTAATTACTCTACTACAGTGCCAGGATATTATATGTATGAAACTGCTTTTTTTGGAAGAGAGTTTGGATATGCGTCTGCCATTGGATTATTTTTATTTGTTCTAACGCTTGTTTTAACAATAATAAATTATAGAACCAAGGGTGATGATTTATGAGCATAACTAATTTACGAAATAAAAAACCGATAAAAAAAGGACAATTATTCATCAATATTGTGTTATTTCTATTAATGATTTTGTCGTTAGCACCGCTTTACTTTTTGATCATTAAAAGTTTCAAAACAGCGAATCAAGATGTATTAGCACCATTTTCTATAACATTGCCTTTTGAATTTGAAAACTATAGAATTGCTTGGTTAGTGGTTAAAGATTTTCTTTTAAATTCATTAATTATTGCACTTTTTCAAACAATTGGCGTACTTGTGGTTTGTTCTACAGCGGCATTTGGATTTGCCAGGTTTGATTTTCCTTTTAAAAAACAAATATTTATTGCTTTGTTGGCATTAATGATGATACCAGGAACATTGACCTTAATTCCTAGGTTTCAGTTAGTTATAAATGTTTTTGGTTTAAAAGATAATTTTATGGGAGTAGTTTTACCATCAATTGCTGCTTCTGTACCTTTAGGCGTTTATTTGATTACAACTTTTTTTAAAGGAATACCAAAGGAGTTATTTGAAGCAGCAGAAATAGATGGATGTAATAAATTTAAGCAATATTTTTTGATTGCTGTACCACTAACAACTCCAATTATTGCAACATTGGGATTAATGACATTTATGAGTGCATGGAATGATTTATTGTGGCCAAGATTAATATTACAAAATGAATCATTGCATACGATTTCAATTGGTTTAGTGCCGTTTACTGAAAATTATTACAGCACGGTGGGTAGTTTTGGTGTTCCTTTTGCGGGGTATGTTATTGTTAGTATGCCACTAATTATATTGTTTTTCTTAACATCAAAACAATTTATCAAAGGATTAACTAGTGGAGCATTTAAATTGTAAGGAGAAAAGCCATGTTTAAAAAATTAATATGCATATTATTATTATTTTTAGTAGGTAATGTTAGCGCTTGTAAAGAAAAAGAAGAAGAATACTTAGGCGACGAGGTCATATTAGATAAAAATCTTGAATTAGGTATTGGAATTTTAGGTATTGAATCAATAACTGATTTATCAACAATACATAGATACTATAGATATTCAGATACAGTTCCAAAAAATGTTAATCCAATTTGGCGACTTATGCAATGGGGAACAAGGTATAATTTTAGAGATTATGGCGAAGAGACAATAGAGGATGGTTTTTATGTAATTAGGGATGATACTAAAGAATTTAAAGTTAACCCTGAAACAGGTGAATACTGCTTAAATGCATTTACAGCTCTTGAAAATCCTCAACCAAGAGTATACGGTGAGCCATGGCTTCATCTAGCAACGGAACAAAGACTTTCGGATATGTCTAGACTTGATGAATTAGAACACGTATGGGCTTGTTTGGATTTTGAAATTACAGTCAGTGAAAATTTGATGGGTGCTAATTTCAATCCTGATTTACACACTGCTTTATTTCAATGGGTTTTCATCGTTAAAAACGATAACATAGATTCACCAGATTATCATGATTATATTTGGGTAAATATCCCTTATTTTGATGCAAGATATGATTTTAGTGAAGAAGCAGCTTTTTTGGATTTTGGAAAAGATGATAAAAGTGATACTTTTATTTATTCTGCTGATTCTAAAAAAGTTTTAGAAAATAAAGCGGTAAAAGTTGGTGAGCGACGCCGGGTTGTAATTGATTTAAAGAAATATATAGAAATAGCGTTACAAACAATTCAAGAACTGCCAGCAAACGCCAATTCAGAGTTTCCAATATTATTAAATACAACATTGCAAGATTTAAGAATTGAAAGTTTTTACATAGGATGGGAAATTCCAGGGACATTCAATGCATCAGCAACAATTTATTCTAATAGCTTAAAATATGAAAGGAAACAACAATGAATCAGGGAAGGACATTTTTTAGAATAATAATGTTAATTATTGGGAGTACTATTATAGCTTTATTAATAGGATGCAAAAAAAATAATAAAGATCCACACACTATTGAACTAATACCTAGTTTTGAAGAAGGTTTTAGATTAACAGGGTATGACAGTAGAATTAAAGAAAATCATGATATTGGTCGCCTAGATTACGGCAAAAAAAGTGAAATTACCGATTGGCGAATTGGACAATGGGGCTGTATTAATAATTTATTAAATGCGACTCATACCAAAAGAGGCAATACAGATATTTATTTTGATGGAGCTAAGACATTAGAGATAGATAATGATACTGGTGGTTTTGTTTTAGGAATAGATGGCTCTAAAGATTTTATTGGCGATCGGACAGAAGGTCAAGAATGGCCACACTTCATTCTTGAGGTGATGCCATTTAGAAATCCTGTTTGCGTTAAAGATATTAATTTTTTAGAATTTTATTTAGAATTTGAATTAACAAAAGAAGTAAATAAAACAACTAATTTTAATCCTGATTTACATACCGCTTTATTCATTTGGTATATTACTTTAAATGATTATGGACCAGATGGTAGAACTCGTGATTACTTTTGGTTTGGACTTCCAATATATGATTATAGACACGATTTTTCACCATTTTTTGCTCAACAAGATAGTGGAAAAGAAGATAGAACTGATAAATTTATTGTCAATTTAGCTGGTGATACATTCTTAAGTGATATTGTTGGTCTAAATATTCCTCAATATATGCATTTTGATGCGTATGAAGCGTTAGAAGAAGCATATAATTTAGCAGTTAAAAGAGGTTTTTTAAAAGGAACTAAATTTGAAAATATGTGTATTGGAAGTATGTATATTGGTTGGGAATTGCCAGGAAGTTTTGATGTTTCAATGTCTGTTTATAATATTTCAATTAAAACCGGTATAAAATAGGGGAAAAACTTTCGTGATTTAACAAGTTTATCTTAACGAATCTTAATTTTAAAGGTGGTGATGTTAAAATGAAAAAAAAATACTTTTAGTAATAATAATTTTTGTAGTAATTATGATATCAGGAAGCGATAAAAGTACTAAAAAGGAGACTCATGTGTGTGAGAAGGAAGCGATAGATTTATATATAATGAGCGGTCAAAGTAATATGGTTGGTTATTCACCAGTAAGCGATTTGGACCTAGAAGACCAAAACAAAGTATATGAAAACGGATATTATTACATGACTGGAGAAGGAGAACGTTGGCAATTAAGAAATTTTAATGTTTGGAAAGATACTTTAAAGGCAGGAATGTATGGTTGTACTAGTGATTTTTTCGGTCCAGAAGTTGGATTTTCAAAATTTATGGAAGACAAGTATCCTGTTGTTGATGGTAAAAGAAAGTTAGCAATTTTCAAATACTCCCAAGGGGGCTCAGCATTGGCAAATAGGTGGTTTTCTTCAACTATTCATGAAAAAGGTAATGGGGAACAAATACCAAGAGACTTAGGTAATACATCTTTACCTGATTGTGAACTTGATGGCAATGTGGTTGGTGATTTATACTACAACCTAATTACTAGAGTAAGGGAACAAATAATGTATCTATCTGAAAATTATTGTGTTCATATTAAAGGGTTAATATGGAATCAAGGATGTCAAGATGGAGTCGATAATAACGCATTTTTATATGAACAGAACTTAACTGATTTTATTAATGATGTTAGAAGAGACTTAAACATTCCTAATTTGCCAGTTGTTATCGGTCAAATATTACAACTACCAACTGATGGGGGATGTCCTTACTCTTCTGTTGTAAGAGAAGCTCAAAAGAATGTTGCAGAGGCGATGAATAATGTAGATATTGTTATAACGGATTTATATTTACTAGTAGTGTATGGCAATCCTCATTTTAGTTCAGCATCGATGTTGAAATTGGGATATGAAGAAGCAAGATTAATATATGCTTTAGCATTTCCTGAATTATAAACGATTAAGTCTTATTCTATTTAATTAAACGTAAAGTTTGGAAAGGATAAATTATGAAAAAGATAATTATATTTTCACTATTAATTATGACAGCTTTGGTTTCCGGATTAAGCATATTAGTTGCCGAAGAAACAGAATTTGCGACAGATTTTTATGCTTTATCTGGTGCGAATAATAGTGTGGCATTAGAAAATAATGAAATACAATTAACAATGCCAGACAATGTCGTAGACAGCCGTATAATTTATGGCGATGCTACTAGTGATTATTTGGTAGATTTAACCAATTTGACTTTGAAAATTAAATTAGTTAGTCTTGAAAAAAGTGGTAGATTTACAATTTCATTTTTAGGTTCAAGGGATAATCAACCATTATCATCTGGCAGTGAAGGTATTTCATTTGTGTTTAGAGGGATTTCAGATGGCAGACAATTACAAGTAGCAATATTGGATGCGAAAACTGGTGAATTGATTGAAGAAATGAAAGGAGTTCGATGGTCATATTTGGGTTCTGAAGAAACAAATTGGGATAATGGGATTATCGGTATTTTAAATGGTCAAAATGGTAGTGTTTTAAATAGTGAATTAACATTAAAATTTCAAACTGATAGTGCCAGTTCTGGTGGAACAACATTTAGGCCAAGCATGGGAAGCTCTCTTGGTGTTGCGATTCCAATAACACTATTTACAGCACGTAATATAGATATTAAAAATTTAGTGATGATGATAAGTTCTGGCGAAAAATTAATTAACTATAATTTCGAAGATGGAACAGCTTCACAGGAATTAACTGGTAATGATTTAGTTTTTAGAATACTTTCATTTGAAGAACCTAACACTAGAAAATATAGACAAAACCCTAGTAGAGTAGAATTAATAGAAGCAATAAGTGATTATATATTGAAAAGTGATGGTTTAAAAAACGGGACATTATCTGTTGATGATTATGTGTTATTAAAAAACAAAACTTTTGATTTAACATCACTTAGAAATCGCGATAAAACCATTCAAAATAAAAGAATAATTGATGCTAAAGCAATTATAAATGAAGTAACAAATACGATTAATAACTTAAAAGCGTATGCTCAAGATTATTCATTTAAAAATAGCCATTTAGAAGATTTAAGTACTGTTACAGTAGAAATGGTTAATGAAGCAAAAGACGCAAAAGAAATTTATGATAATGCGGCGATATACAGCCAATATTTGTCATCAACAACACAACAAGAAATTAATGAAATTATTAATAATATTGATGAAACGTTTATTTTAAGAGCAGAATTAAATATTTTATTAAAAGATTTCGAAGATAAAGTTGGTGTATTTAAAGAAAATATTGAAACAGCAAACGCACAAGATATAATTGCTGCTGTTGAAACAAAGAAACTGATTGAAACTACTTTATTTGATAATTTGGATCAAGTAGATAAAAATAATTTTACAAATCGTTATAATGATGCAAATAGTGTTTTAGAAGAAGCATTAAGTACACATTTGTTTGCAGTTGAAAAGCAACGTGTTCTTGAATATAAAAATCAATTTGAAATTTTAACATCTAATAGTGCAAAAGAAGAATTAATAAATGTTATTGCCATAAGACCAACAATTGATTCGACAACATTTACAACTGCTGAAAAAGGGGAAATTACAGAGTTATTAGAAAATGTAGATGCAAACTTTAAAAACTTGATTTTAGAAATTATTACAACCTCTCTTAATAACTATTCAGAAAAAGTAAATCTATTAAAAAATAGAGAAGAGTTAACAGAACAAAAAATTACCGATGCTGAAAATGCTAAATATGATGAAGATTTATTGGATGGTTTAGTAGAGATAAGTGAAGATTTGTCATTAGATATTTCTAGTTATATTGCTTCATTATATGAAAACGATAGATTAGTAGAAGTAGCTAAACTTTTCTTAGATTTAACTAAATATCATTTAGCAGTATCAAATATTAATGATGTTTCTCATTTACAACATGCATATTCATTTCATGATAAAGCACTTGAAAATATTAATAATGAAACTTTTAAAACAACGGAAAAAGAAGAATATACATCATTTTTCAATAGTACTAGTGCCACAATGAATTTAGCAGCAAAAGGTTATATTGAAACTGCAATTCAAGCATTAGAAACCGAAATGGAAGGTGATTTATCGTTAAACATTCAAATGAATAAAGCAAAAAGTGCTTTAAGGCAAATACCTAGTCTACATTACTTAACTGAGGAAACAGATTACATTCTTTATGAAACAAGATTAAACAACTTAATTGCTATTTTGAAAGAAGAAGATTTATATTACTTTTCAACAGATGATTCAAGTAGTTGGTATGCCAAATCAGTTAAAACAGGTGTTCTCCTAACGGGAAATGTTAACCAAGGGATTATGAATTTACAAGAGCCTTTATCTATTGATGGTTTAGACATTGTCTTCGATTATACAAAAATTGGAAGAATTTGGGCGGGTAAAGTGGATGGAAAATATCCGCAAAACATTTTAGTTTTAAATTTCATGAGAGACTATGCGAAGATTAAAGATCAATCACAAGGATTTTCAATTTATTTATATCCTAACATCATTAATGGAATTAGAAGTTAAGATATATGGTCCAAATAGAGATGGGCAAAACGTATTATTAGCCCAAGGGAAAATTAGTAATCAAATATTTGATGATGAAACAAAACCTTATCAAGTTAGAATAAGAATTACTAAAGAAGCGGCACCATTAAACTGTTATCAAATATGGGTTAATTCTCTTAAATTAAATGTATATTACAGAGATATTATCAATTTTACAGAAGATAATCCGATATATATACCTGGTTATGAAGCTGGAGTTGAAATAGGAGAAATAATTTTTCTTAATGATAAGGCACATTTAAGTTTTGTATTATTTGGTCAGGACTTAACTGAAGAAGAAAAGACATCTTCAATAACGATTAAGAAGTTAAATGAAAAGACATTTGCGGGATATGTTGCACCACTATTACCTATTGAGATGTTTATTGATCAACCACCAATAAAAATGGAATATGCTAAGGGAGAAGAACTAGATTTAACGGGATTAATAATTAGAGTCGTTATGTCTGATGGAAGTTCTAAAATTATCGATAATTCATTATTACAAATAGGGGGATTTACATCTAGCTCACAAGGAAATAAAATAGTGAGTTTGATATACACAGAAGAAGATATCACATTAACAAAAGTTATTAAAGTGATGGTTGTAGATAATCAAAATGAAGAACCAAGAGGCAATAATAACTTAGCCTTGATTCTTGGAATTACAGTGGGTGCCATTGCCTTAGTTGCAGTTGGCATAGGTGTTACATTTATATTAAGAAAAAAAATAAAAAAATAAAGTGTTAGGGAGGGAAATATATGAAAAGACTAATAAAAATTTTATTTTTTAGTGTGTTTGCTTTTGTTTTATCGATGAGTTTTGGGATGGTAAGTACGGATGCTTTAGAATCTTATGTTATTGGTGAAGATGTTGATTTTGCCAATTCACTAGGACAAGGATACATCGATACTGTGCTTCAAGCAGATGGTAAAATTAAAACAACACTAAATACAGCAATTCCATCTAGAGTAAGAATGTACTATGCAGCGGATGGAGCTGAACAATATAGGGTAAATTTAAATGATTTTACATTTAATTACACCATTGATACTATGGAGACAAATGCTTCTTATAAAATTGCATTTCTTAAAAATTGGGATGATTTTCCACTTGATAAGTGGGGAACAGGTTTAGCTTTCTTAATGCGAGATGATAATGGTGGCGCATATTATGTTGATCCTTATCTTTATACTGGTGGTGTTGGTCAGCAAAAGATAAAAGATAAATGTTATTATTTAGTTTATCAAAATTCACCTAGAGTCAGCCATTTAGGTAAGAGTATAACATTCAGATCACAAGATGCAGGAGATAAACTATTAATAACAATGAAATTTGATGAAGCTACGGGAAGTCCAGTTACTTATGGAAATTATTTTCCAAAATCATATTTTACTGAGAGAGGAATGGATGTAACATCAGTACTCTTTATGTTTGGAGTTAACCATAACAATAGTGTAGATTTTGAATTTACAATTAATGAAATAAGCGATTCTAATAAAGCGGCATATAATACTGCATATGGAAATGTTGCAAGAACATTATTTGCTGAAGTAGATGCAATTGATCCTATAAATCCAGATGATTCTATTGCAGCAATTCATCGTTTTTATCATTTACCAGAAGAACTTGATTCAACATCTAATTTGAGAAAATCTGATCGGTATTTAAAAACACAAGCAATTAATAAATGGAATTCACTTAAGGCAACTTACGTAGGCATAGTTGCGGATAAAAAGGTTGATTTATTTGGTATGTATGATGCAGCATTCGAAGTTACTGCTGAAAATTTAGAGTCAGTTAAATCATCATTATTAGTTTATAATTCGACTAAAATAGATTTAAATGATGCTGAACTTGATGGAAGAATGGAGCAATTAACATTGAAAGTAGTTGCACTAAATAATGATAATATATCAGTTAAAGACACACTTAAACTTGATGGAGTAGTTCAAGGAACACCAACTAGTGTAACAAAATGTGTTGGTGGAACATACACACCTGATTTATCAGCAGTCGAAGGTACGTTTATGTTTTGGACTGTAAATGGCGCAGTAAGAACAGATTTACCACAAGACTATACTTTTAAAGTAACATCAAAATTGGAATTAGTAGCTCACTTCGCAAGCACTGGAAAATATAGTGTTGCTTATTTAGATGCAAACACTAAATTAATTGATGTAGAATATGTTGATGATACTGGTGTGTTAACACCACCAACACTTGAAAGTACCCCTTGAGTGCCTGGAAGAAAGGGAGCATCATTTGATGGCTGGGCATTAATAACTAACTATGAAGCACCAGCTAGTACATTATTAGAAAACCCAGGTGCTAAGGCATATTTTATTACAAAATATACTGTTACAGAAGCGGCAACATATACAGTTACAGTTACAGGTGGTACGGCAGATAAGGAAAGTTATATACTAAATGAAGTTGCAATAGTTACCGCAACAAACCCAACTGAGTTTTCTTACTGGAAGGATGTAACTTCAGGTGCGATATTATCAACCAATAGCACATACTCATTTACTATATTAGATAGAAATGAAAGTATTGAAGCTATTTATGATGCAAGTTTTGTTGCTGAACCAATGGTGAATATTAGAAGATTTATTGGCTATAATACTGGTTATGATGCATTTATTGGTCATTATGAATTTGATGAAACACTTTATGAGTTGATAGAAGTAGGATTTATTCATGACGATTATATAGATACACCACATGTGACTAAAAATATTAATAGCGAAACTAATGAATTTATGGTAGTTGCTCCTCAAACTATATCAGATAATAACTATAAAATGAGAACATATATGATTTATAGAATCAAAGCAACCAATGAAATTGTAATAGTTAGAAACAAATAAAAAAATATATTTTTAAGCCTACGAATAGGTGTCAAAATTAGTTTTATACAATTTGTATTTTGGTTATAGTATGCAGTCAAAATTTAGAAAGGAATATATACTCAAAAGTATGGACTGCTAATTACTTAATTGGGTATAAAAACAAGATTATGAAAGAAAGGAATATTTATGAATCTCCACAAATAGAAATAGTTGAATTTGAAATAGAAGAAGCGATAGCACAAAGTGCTAAAGGACAAAGTTTTTTTGGAACTTTGGGTTCAGAAGAAATTTGGGGAGAATAACTACAAAAAGCTTAATTTTTGGAAATAATAACAATATAGGGATATCTGCTTAATATGAGATATCCCTATGAAATGAACTTAGTTTTATAAAATAGTACATTTTTAGTGCTGTTTAACTGGTTTAAAAATTTTAAATTATAAAACGTGGATTGAAATAGTTGTTTTATAATATGCGGTCAAAATATAGAAAGGAATATATTATGAAAAAAATAGCAAAAATTTTATTTCTTATTGGGTTAACCTTCGTTTTATCAATAAGTTTTAGGATAGTAAAAAAAGTGTATGCTTTAGAAATTTATGTTATTGGAGAAAATGTAGATTTTGCCAATTCTCAAGGGCAGGGATACATTAATACTGAACTTCAAACTGATGGTAAAATTAAAACAACACTAAATACAGCAATCCCATCTAGAGTAAGAATGTACTATGCAGCGGATGGAGCTGAACAATATAGGGTGAATTTGAATGATTTTACATTTAATTACACCATTGATACTATGGAGGCAAATGCTTCTTATAAAATTGCATTTCTTAAAAAATGGGATGATTTTCCACTTGATATTTGGGGAACAGGTTTAGCTTTCTTAATGAAAAATGATAACGGTGGTGCTTATAATATTAAACCTTATCTTTATGAACGTGGAGTAGGTGAAACACAATTATCTGATAAAAATTGGTTTTTAGTTTATGATAATTCTACTAGGCCTAGCCACTTAGGGAAAAGCATAACATTTAAATCAGAAGATGCGGGTGATAATTTGTTATTCTCAATGAAGTTTGATGAGGTGAGTGAAAATCCTGTTACTTATAGAAATTTTTTTCCTAAATCATACTTTATTGAAAGAGGAATGGATGTAACCTCGGTATTATTTATGTTTGGTGTTAATGATAATGGTGGTAAGGATTTTGAATTCACAATTAATGAAATAACAGATTCTAATAAAGTTGCTTATGATGCAGCATATGGAATAGCTGCAAGAACATTATTTTCTGAGGTAGAAGCAATTGACCCATCAAATTTAGAAACTTCTATTACGGCAATTCATCGTTATTATCATTTACGACAAGAAGTTTCTTTAACATCTAATTTAAGAAAATCTGATCGTTACTCAAAAACACAAGCAAACAACAAATTAAATTCACTTGATGAAACTTACGCCAATATTGTTGTAGAGAAAAAAGTTGAATTGTTTGGGGCTTATGATGAAGCATTCGAGGTTACAACTGAAAATTTAGAATCTGTTAAATCATCATTATTAGTCTATAATTCAACTAAAACAGTTTTAGATGATACTGAGCTTGATGAAAGAATGGAGTTATTACTTGCAAAAATAGTTGCATTAGACTATCAAGAAGAAATAACAAAACTTGAAAATTCAATATCTGAGTTTTTAAACTTATATGAATCTGTAACTGCTGAAAACTATCTTAAAGCAAAAGAGGATTATCAAACCATCTTAGATGATTTTAATTCACTTGAAGAACAAATTAGGCAATTTGTAAAAAATGGACAAGAGTTGCTTGCTTTTGCAGATGTTTTAGCTACTGGGAAAGACGCATACTATTCTAATGAAAATACTAAATGGGTTAGTTATGATTCTAACTTACATAAAGCGCGAATGACAATTGATGAAGGAACTAAACTAATATTAATGGATTCATTTGGTGAAGTAAGGGTAGTTTATGGTGACGATAATTCAGAGTATTTGGTTAGTATAGAAGATTTTACATTGGCATTTTCTATTGATGCTTTAAATGATATGGGTAGATTTGCGATTAATTTTGGCGAAAGCAGAGAAATGTTGCCTAATGCAGCTGTTGGGAAACATGGTATTTCCGTTGTTTTTCGTTCAACTTCTACTAGTAGTCTTGATGTCGCCTTGAAAGATACAGCAACAGATGAAGGATTAACATTTGGAAACCCACTAGATTCATGGGGGAAATATGGTACGATACGTTCTGCGACACTACGTGTTAATACAATAACAATGAAATTTCAATTAGTTGGTTCAAATTATAAACTCACCTTTACAGTTGAAGATGGAGAAGGGGTTGAAGTTGAGGTTCCTGCAAGATACTTTAATGATCGAAACTTAGATGTAAATGCTTTAGTTTTAAATATTACAACTGGTGAAGGTGCTAATCATAATAATGGTGATGATATTGAATTGACAATTAAGGAATTAAGCGGCAAAAAAGAGGCTATTTATGAAGAAATAGTAAGTAATTTTGTAACTAATCTTGAGGAATTAGAATTATTACAAAACAAATTTACACAAAAAACCATTACAGGAACAGAATTAAGTACATATCTAAATAAAATTCAACTCATTAAGTTAGAAAATTTAAGATTATATGATAAACTAATTTATCAAGATAGATATGATTTACTTGAAGTTAGTGATGCTACTACGAGAGTTATAGAATATGTTGATGAACAACTACAGGCAATTGAAACAACAGTTACAAAAGAAAATTATGAAGAATTAAAGGCTCAATTACTTGAAGTTGAAGAATTGCTTAATGTTTTATCAGAAGAACAAAAAACATTACTAACACATAAAGAAAACTTATATTCTGCAAAGGCTAATGTATTAGCATATGAAGATAGTTTAGATGATGATGAACCACCAATAGAAGACCCAACAGAAGACCCAACAGAAGACCCAACAGAAGACCCAACAGAAGAACCAAAACCAGATAACAAAACAAATCTTATATGGCTATATGTTGGTATAGGTTTAGTAGTTGTGGTTGGGGTTTTTATTACTGTTTTATATGTTAGAAAGAGAAAATAATTATGAAAAAAGTTTTAATTGTTATAACTCTTTTAATAAGTTTTGGATTGTTTAGCTGCAATAAAACTAAAGAGGATGAAACAATGTGGAATAAAAAAGAGTTATTAAATAAAACTACAAATTATTGGAATGTAGGTTTAAATTATAGTGACAACATAAGGGCTATTATGTATGAAGGACAAATATATAATGAGAAATTGACAAATATATTTGCCTATTTAGGTATACCGAAAACACCAATACCAGATGGAGGCTATCCTGCAGTTATATTAATTCATGGGGGATTAGGTAAAGCATTTCCAGAATGGGTTAAAATGTGGACAGATAAAGGATATGTGGCTATAGCACCGGATTTTGACGCACAAATGAGCACCCCAGAAACAGGTATAAATAACGTTGTAAGAAATAATCTTGGTGGACCTAAAGGTTATGGTGTAACCGCAATCAATTTTGAAGATGAAGAAAATTCATGGTTATATCAAAGCGTTTCTAATATAGTCATTGCTCATAATCTACTTAGATCAATTGATGAAGTTAATAATAAAAAAATAGGAATAACAGGTATTTCTTGGGGTTCTTATCTAACAGCTATAACTTTAGGTGTTGATGATAGATTTGCTTTCGCAATGCCAGTTTATGGTGCTGGATTTTTAGATGAAGACTATACTTCAAGTTTATATTCAATGTTTGCTGGTATGGATGATAATATGTTAAGTGAGTATCAAAAAAAGTTTGATCCTTCTGCATATTTAAAAGATGTTAATATACCAACATTTTGGGTTCAAGGCGTTAATGATGCGGCTTTCTCACCAATTCAAAAGCAAAAAGCAGCTGATTTAATAACAAAAACAGATGTTTTTTATGCATATTATGCTAATATGTCACATGGCCAAGAACATGGTTCTTCACGCCCAGAACTTTTTGCTTTCGCAGATAGTATAGTTAAGGAAGAAAACGCAATTATTCATGTAGTAGAGGAATCATATGATGATTCGAGTTTATCATTAAAATCAATTAATGGTGTTAATATACAAGAAGCATATTTATTTTGGACAGATTCAACTGAGTACGAAATTCGTCTAGCACAATGGTATAGAGAAAATGTTACAATAACTAATAACATTATTAACGTTAATATACCAGCAGAAGCACAGTTTTTCTTCGTTGAAATAAAAGACCAACATGGTAATGTTGTTAGTAGCAAGTTTTATAGGAGGATAACTATATAAAGTCAAGTGAAAATGATTAATAAAACAGAAAAACCTCCAATAATAGGAGCGAGTTAAAAAGTTATTATGTCTAATTGCTCAAGTAATTAGATATCTAGAAAAG
>JAAZKC010000095.1 GCA_012800005.1 Acholeplasmataceae bacterium
ATCCCTAACAACCGTTCTCGTATTTTTTGTGAACATTTTATAGGAGAAGAGAAATATATTTTAAGTTTGGAAGAAGAGTCGGCGGGAACAATAACTTTAATTCACAGTTTGCCTACACTAATTAGTGCTATTAAGAGAGGGTTTATAATTGTGGTTGATGAAATAGACGCTCATCTTCATCCAAAATTAATTCAAAAGATAATTGAATTATTTAATAGCAAACATAATAAAGAAGCACAATTAATTTTTAATTCACATGATATTTTAAATATGAACAACGAAAACTTTAGAAGAGATGAGATTTGGTTTGTATATAGAAATGAAAATTTAGAATCAGAACTTATTTGTTTAAGTGATTTTGAAAATTATAAAGGCGAAAAAGTGAGAAAAGATGCTAAATATTCAAAACAATATATGGAAGGTAGATACGGAGCTGATCCTTTTATCGAAAAAGGTGTGGTTTTTGGGCTTGAAGACTTCAAAGATATAAAAGATAATGTCTTTATAAAAAATGAAAATAATTATGAAAAAAATTTAGAAGAAAAATATAGTCATTCCTTATTTATTGAAGAGAGTGATTTAGAATGAATAAGTTAATGACTCCTAAAGGTAGAAAAGGAAGAAAAACAACACCACTACCATATGGAAGGCATTTGGTTTATTCTGAAGGCGAAAAAACTGAACCTTTTTATATTGAAAATTTAAAAAAGGTGATTAAACAAAATCAAAAAGATAAATGGAGTAAAATTATAATAGAAGTAAATCCTGAGTCTAGCGGAAAAGACCCATTAAAATTAGTTGAATTTGCGGAAAAAGATGTTGAGAAAAAACGAAAAACAATTGATAAGATAGATCATGTATGGATTTTTTATGATAAAGATGATTTTTCTAAAGATAACTTCGATAACGCATATACCAAAATAATTGGGAAAAATAAAAATGAATATAAAAATTATGATGAAGAATATACTGATGAGAATGGTACTAGGTGGCATGCTTGTTGGTCTAATGAATGTTTTGAACTTTGGGTTCTATTACACTTTTGTTTTACAGATTCCGCTTTAAGTAGAAAACAGTATATACCTAAAATTAATGAATATTTAAATCCTAAAGGGTTGTCATATAGTAAAAATTTACCAAAATTATATGATATATTAAGCGAACACGGTAATATTAATGAAGCTGTGAGACGCGCCAAAAGATTAGATGAGAGATTAGAAAACCCTAACGTTAAAGAAAACCCATCAACGGGAGTATATATATTTTTAGAGAGGTTTAATCAGTTTCTTTAAAAAAAAATATAATTAGATCAAATCAAATCAACTCACATCTAATCAAATCACGAAAACATAATGATTAGATAAGGTTAATAATATGAAATTTTAATATATATAAATCATTTTTCTTTTAAAAAAATAAAACATAAAAAAATTATGTTATGTTTTGATACATGTTAACTCCAACAACATAAATGAATTTTTCAAAAATGATGTATAATAGTTTTGTAGGACGATAAAAATCGTCCGTCTTTTGTCGTTTAAAAGGTGAATTTATGGAAAAACTAAAGAATTTATTTAAACAATTTAAACCCTTTAATATTAAAGATAAGAAATGTTTATCTAATCTTAGTGAAGGATATATTTCTTCTTTAATTAGTTATGAATATATAGTTAAAAATAAAACTATCTTTTTAGTATTACCTAATATAAACTTAGCTCAAACTTATTATGATAATATTAGTATGCTTGTGGGGAGTGAAAATGTAGTGTTTTATCCTGCAGATGAATTACTTACTAGTATATTATCTTTAGGGTTGGAAAGTTTTAAAATAGAACGCATTTTCACAAGAGGAGAACTAATTAAGAACAGTAAGAAAATAGTTATTTTAAATCAAGCCTCAGCGATGAGAAAAACTTTAGGTTTAGAAAAATGGAAAAAGGCGATATTAAAGTTTAAACCTAGAGTTAATTATGATTTTAAATACCTTTCAGAAAGGTTAGTTAATTATGGATATAAAAAAGAATATACCGTTATTAAACAAGGTGAATTTTCAATAAGAGGCTCAATTATTGATGTTTTTCCACTTGGAAGTGAGACTCCTTATAGACTTGATTTTTTTGATACGGAATTAGAAAAAATAAAGATATATGATCCTAAGACTCAAATATCTATTGGTGAGGTAAATGAGTTTATTTTACTGCCAATGAGTGAGCTTTTTTATGATGATTTATTAAAAGGTGAAGTTGTTAAAAGGATGGAAGAATATTTATTAAAAGAAAAATTAACTGGCGAAGTTAAAGATACTTTTAATAAAGATATTGATAGTATTTATGAAAAACTTAATTTAGAAGAACTTGAACATTATATGGGGTTTTTTTCAAATGAAACAATTTTTGATTTTTCTAATGATAAAGAAATTTACTTTTTAGATATTAATTTAATGAAACATAATGAAAAGAGAATGTTAGAAGATTTATATAAATATAATGAAGAAAAATATTTATCTTCTAACATGCCTTTTTATGTTTCTTTAGATAACCTTTTAAATAATCAATATGTTGAATTAAAAACTTTAAAAGAAGAAGAGGATAATTCATATAGTATTTATGCGAGAGATCAAGTGCGTTATCAAGGCAATGATAATGCGTTTATTAATACCTTAGATAATGAGACATATATTATCTCTATACATCAAGAAAGCAGATATTTAAAATTAATTGATTCTCTTAATTTAAAAGATATTAAATATTATTTAAATCCCAATAAGATTGTTAAAAATAGTATTAATATATTGTATCCTTCTAATTACTTAGGATTTAGTTTATATAACGATAAGGTTCATTTTATTAATGAATCTGATATTTATGATTTTAAGGCAAGAAAACATCATATTAAGTATCAATCTGTTATTAGTGAAACCGTTAAGGTTAGTGATGTTAATGAGCTTTCTGTTGGTGATTATGTGGTGCATTATGATTATGGAATTGGTTTATATAAAGGAATCAAAACTATGGAGTTATCTGATATAAAAAGAGACTATATTCATATTGCTTATCAAGGCACTGATTATTTATATATTCCTGTTGATCAAATTGATTTAATATTAAAATATTCATCTCGTGAAGGTCATAAGCCTACAATTACGAAATTAGGAACTAATCAGTGGGCAAACACTAAAAAACGCATAAAAAATAAATTATCTGATCTCTCAGATAGGCTTTTAAATCTTTATGCGAGTAGAGAAGAAGCTGTTGGGTTTAACTTTTTAAAAGATGAAGAGATGCATCAAGAATTTAGTAGTTACTTTGAATATGAAGAAACTCCCGATCAAAAGAAAGCTATTGAAGTTGTAAAAGAAGATATGGAATCGAATAAGGTAATGGACAGGCTTATTTGTGGGGATGTTGGCTATGGGAAAACAGAAGTAGCTTTAAGGGCTTCTTTTAAAGCGGTGTTTTCTAATAAACAAGTTTTATATTTGGTGCCAACCACAGTTCTCGCAAGACAACACTACCATACATATAAAAAACGTTTTGATCCTTTTGGAATAACTGTTGAAATGTTAAGTAGATTTACAACACCAAAAGAACAAAAAGAAATACTAGATAAACTATCAAAAGGATATGTTGATATCGTTATTGGAACTCATAGAGTATTATCTAATGATGTTAAGTTTAAAGACTTAGGTTTATTAATTATTGATGAGGAACAACGCTTTGGTGTTGAACAAAAAGAACGCATCAAAGAAATGAAGATAAATGTAGATACTTTATCTTTAAGTGCGACCCCAATTCCTAGGACTCTACAAATGTCTTTAGTAGGGTTAAAAGATTTATCAATGATTGAAACGCCACCACTAAATAGATATCCTATTCAAACTTATATTATTAAAAGACATAACGCTATTATTAAAGAAGCGATTTTAAGGGAAATCGCGAGAGGTGGACAAGTTTTCTATTTATATAATAGAGTTTATGATATGCCTTTAATAGAAAAAAGACTACAAAAACTAGTCCCTGAAGCGAGGATTACTCACGCTCATGGAAAGATGAATCGTGATGATTTAGAAAACACAATTAGCTTGTTTATTGAAGGTGAATATGATGTCTTGGTTTCTACAACTATTATTGAAACAGGAATAGATATTCCTAATACAAATACACTTATTATTCATGATGCAGATAGGTTAGGTTTATCACAACTCTACCAAATTAGAGGTAGAGTTGGAAGAAGCGATAAAATCGCTTATGCTTATTTAATGTATGATGAAAATAAACTCCTAAAAGATGATGCGAAAAAACGTCTTAAAACAATTAAAGACTTCCAAGAACTAGGTTCAGGTTTTAAGATTGCGATGCGTGATTTAGCGATTAGGGGTGCTGGAGATTTACTTGGTGAAGAACAATCAGGTTTTATTGATAGTGTTGGCTTAGAAACATATTTAAGAATGTTAGAAGAAGTTATTAATGAGAAAAAAGGTATTAAAGTAGATAAAAGTGTTATTGATGATGAGGTTATTTTATCAGAAAGACATATTAGCAAAGAATATATTTCTAATGATGATGTAAGATTAGAAATACATAAACGAATTAGTAAAATTAATAATGTTAATGATCTTAACAACTTACAAATTGAACTTGAAGATAGATTTGGAAAGTTAGATGATGAATTAATAGAGTATATGTATGAAAAATTGTTTAGAAAATTGTCTGCAAAATTAGGTGTTGAAAAGGTTTATAAAACAAAAACGGATTTAACTTTACAAATGTCAGTTAAAAGAAGTAAGAATGTTGATGGAGAAAAACTTTTTGAAGCTATAAGTCAAGTTGATAGTAAAATTAAGTTATCTTATTTACATGAAAGAGTTTATATAACTTTAGTTTTCGATAATGAAAAAACTCATTATTTATACCAAATGATTGAATACTTAAGTTTAATAACTTAAAGTGGTTTGACTTACTTATAAATAAGTGATAATATCGATATGGTTTTTTTAATTATAAAAGGATGTGAATTTAAATGTATGATGTCATAATAGTAGGAGCTGGACCAGCGGGATTATATGGGGCATATGAATACGCACTAAAAAATCCTAACTTTAAAGTTTTAATGATTGATAGAGGGTTAGACATCACAAAAAGAAGATGCCCAATTTTAGAAGGCAAATTAAAGAAATGTCCTGTGAATACTAAAGGATATGCAGGATGTTATCCAGCATGTTCAATCACTTCAGGCTTTGGTGGTAGTGGAGCATATTCTGATGGTAAGTTTAATATTACTTCTGAGTTTGGTGGTTGGATGACAGAATACTTATCTCACGAAGAAGTTGAATCATTAATTGAATATGTTGATGCGATTAATTTAAAGCATGGAGCAACTACTGAAATTACTGATCCAACTACTAATGCGGTAAGACAAATTGAAAAGAAAGCTTTGGCTGTTGGCTTAAAGCTTTTAAAAGCAAGACTTCGTCATTTGGGGACAGAACAAAATCTTAAAATAATGAAAAACATTAATGAGTGGTTAAAAGATAAAGTTGAAATGCGCTTTGAAACATTAATGAAAGACGTCATGATAGAAGATAATCAAGTTAAAGGAATTATTTTAAATAGTGGGGAAAAACTTTATTCTAAGAATGTTGTTTTAGCATTAGGTAGAGAAGGTGCAACCTATTTAACTAAATTGTGTAAAAAACATAATATCATGATGACCAATAATCAAGTTGATATTGGAGTTAGAGTAGAAACAAATGATTTAATTATGGAAGAAATTAATGAACATTTATATGAAGGTAAGTTTGTTTATAATACAACTGTTGGAACACAGGTGAGAACGTTTTGTAGTAATCCTAGTGGGCACGTGGTTATTGAAAACCACGATGGGACAATGTTAGTAAACGGACACGCATTTAGAGATCCAAAATTAGGCACAACAAACACCAACTTCGCTTTACTTGTTTCTCATAAATTTAATGAACCATTTAATGAACCAAATGAGTTTGCGCATATGATTGGTAGGCTCGCAAATAGGTTATCAATGGGTGGAGTAATAGTTCAAAAATATGGTGATTTAATTAGAGGAAGAAGAACAACAGAAAAGCGCTTAAAAGAGGGTTTTGTGACACCTTCACTTAAGGAAGCGACACCAGGAGATTTAGGTTTAGTGCTTCCTTATAATACGATGCAATCATTAATTGAAATGATGGAAGCACTTAACCATGTTACTCCAGGTATCGCTAGTGAACACACACTATTTTATGGTGTTGAAACAAAGTTCTATAGCGCAAGACCAGAAGTAAACAATCATTTTGAAACAAAAATTAAAGGGCTTTATATGGCAGGAGATGGAGCAGGTATTACAAGAGGACTCGCTCAAGCCGGAGCTAATGGTGTATATATCGCAAGATGCATTTTAGGAGAGATAAAAAAATGAAAACTTTAGTTGTGGTAGGAACCCAGTGGGGTGATGAAGGAAAAGGTAAAATCACAGATTACTTAGCTCAAAGAGCTGATGTGGTTGTAAGATATCAAGGTGGTAATAACGCAGGACATACAATTGTCTTTAATGGAAATAAATACGCGCTTCACTTAATTCCATCAGGAATCTTTAACCCTAATATTACAAATATTATGGCTAATGGAATGGTAATTAATGTAAAAGCATTAATGGAAGAGTTTGATAAGTTAAAGTTAGATAAATTTAATTTATATATTTCTGATAGAGCCCATGTGGTAATGCCTTATCATATTGATTTAGATAAAGCGAAAGAAAAAGTGTTAAAAAAACCTGTTGGAACAACCCACAAGGGTATTGGACCAACTTATACAGATAAAGCTGCGAGAATCGGGATTAGAATTGGTGATTTAATTAATCCAGAAATTTTAAAAGAAAGATTAACGGAAACTTTAAAGTTTAAAAACTTAGAATTAAAAAGTTATGGACTACCTCCATATAGTGTAGAAGAACTATATGAAGAATATTTAGAATATGGTAAAAGAATAAAACCACATGTTACTGATACATCTGTTTTATTAAATAAACTTATTAACGAAAATAAAAAAGTTTTATTTGAAGGCGCTCAAGGCTCACTTTTATGCCTAGATCACGGAACATATCCTTTTGTGACATCATCAAGTCCAACTGCCGCAAGCGTTCCTATTAATACTGGAATTGCACCATGGTTAATTGATGCTTCAGTAGGAGTTACTAAAGCATATTCAACTCGTGTTGGTGGCGGAGCCTTTCCAACAGAGATTGACAATGAAATAGGTAACTATATTAGAGAAAAAGGTCATGAATATGGAACCACGACAGGTAGACCTAGAAGAGTTGGTTATTTAGATTTAATGGTGTTAAAACATGCGAAAAGAGTTGGCGGGCTTAAATATTTAGCAGTTACACTATTAGATGTATTATCGGGTGTTAAAGATTTAAAAGTTTGTATAGGATATAGATTAGACGAAAAAGAAATAGATTACATTCCAAGTAATATAAAAGACTATGAAAGAGTTAAGCCAATTTATAAGAAAATGGAAAATTGGGACGAAGATATTACTAATGTTAGATCTTATGAGGAACTTCCTAATGCGACTAAGAAATATTTAGAGTTTATTGAAGAGTTTTTAGATGTAGAAATACTAATATTTAGTATTGGACCAGATAGAAAACAAACAGTAATGAGAAAAGATATATTTTAACAATAAAAACGGCGATTTAACGCCGTTTTTTGATATAAAGATAGATTTAAATATTTATGTTTGTTAAAATATAATAGGAGGAAAAAATTATGAAAAAATATACTACCGTAAATGTTATAACAATCATACTATTAACAATTAGTGCTTTAATTCATTTTGGAACCATCAAAAAAGAAGTTTTTATTTATGAGGTGTGGTTTTTTATACCTTTAACTCTTTTTTTAGTACTTTTAACTATTGTGATATTAGAAAAAACATTGTCTTTAAAAGTTTTCACAATTTTAAAGATGGTTTTAATGTCTATTTCTATTTTATTGTTAGCTTATATTTATATAGATGCCGCAATTAATTTTATTCCTGAGATACAAGAAGTATTTGACTTCTTTTATGGTAAAGGATGGCGGGTTGCGATATTTGTGATATTTTTTATAATTCCTCTTGTGGTATTTATTGGGTTTGCGTTTGGGTACTTTTTACCAATACTTTTACTTTTAATAGCGTTTTTTATAACTTTGATAGTATTTATTAAACAATTAAAAAGCCTAAAAAGAAGCAATACAGTCAATCTCAACTAAAACATCTTTAGGTAGTCTAGAAACTTCTAAAGCAACTCGCGCTGGTTTATGAGATTTAAAGAAATCCTCATAAGCTTTATTCATAATACTAAAATCATTTAAATCTTTTAAATAAACATGGCATTTAACGATGTGTTCTTTTTTCATTCCCGCCTCATTAACAATCGCTAAAATATATTCTAAGCACTTTTTAGTTGCTTCATATATATCATTAATAGGAGTGCCAGTATCTATATCTACTGGCAGTTGTCCTGAAACATATAAGGTGTTGTTAACTAAAATGCCTTGGCTATATGGACCTACCACCTTTGGTGCTTTATTTGTATTAATAAATTTCATTGTGAAAATCCCCCTTTAAAGATATTTTATCACAAAAAAGGGGATTTAATAAATAAAAAAATAATGTGAAATCTTATAATTACGCCATTTCTAACAAAAAATACTTGCAAAAAAGCAAAAAAAAATATATTATATAAATACGAAGGCTATTTTATCAAATATAGAAAAGGAGATTTTATTGATGGAAAAAATTAATTTTGAACGAAGCATTGTTGTAAAAAAGAAGACTTATACATTAAGAGAATTAGTGGATAAGTTATCTTCACTTTCAAGTGAAGTTGTTAAAGATTTCTTTGGTTTAATAGGCTTAACAGTGCCAAGAAAAATAAGAATGCATGCGTTAAGAGAAACCCTTAAAGAAACTGTTTATAAGACCATTGAAGAAAGAGAATCTTTGGCTGATGAGTTAGGTTATAGATTATCTTGGTTTAAAAGATATTCTGAATATCAACTTGAAAACTTGCTTAAGTATTTCAATGATGAAAAACTTAACAAAGAATATTTAGAAAGATTGTGGGTTTTATTAATTGATTATCTTTTAGATAAAAAAGTATCAGAAGATGAATTTATTAACTTTATTAACAAAAAAGTTAAAAACGAAGATGATATTCATACATATAATGAAAAGATAAATCCAATTTTCTTTGATGAACCAAATGAAATTGATGGCCTACATCCAAATATTTTTAGACCAGTTCTTTATAAGAGCTCAACATTAGTTGAAATTAGAGAAATTGGTAGAAAATATGGAGTTAATGTTCCAAGAAGATTAAAGAAAAATGAATTAGCGGATATTATTGTTGATGAATTAAGAGAACGCGGTGAACACACTCCTGAGTTAGAAACACATTTAAGAGGTCTTTCAATTATTATGATGCAAAGGTTTGCTAAAGATAGAGATATTAAAGCTTCTACTGAACTTAAGAAAGAAGAAATTATCGAATATATATTAGCTAATGCACAAGAAACGAAAGAAGCATATTACTTACCATCAGATAGTTCAATTTATGAACAAGAACTTAATGAACCAGTTAAAAAAGCTGAAGTTGTAGAAGAAGTTATTGAGGAAGTAGTTGAAGAGGTAGTAGAAGAACCACAAGAAACTTTAACTAGCGCAGAACAAGAACTGCTATTAGAAGAAATTAAGAAACTTAACGAAGAAGTAGTTCGTCTTCAAGATCAACTTAAGGAATTAAAAGAAGGAAGAGAATTTTTAGATGAGGAGTTTGAAGAAGAACCATTTGTTCATTATCACGAACACCATCACTACCATCATTATGATGAGGAGGACAGTTCTTTAATAAAAAAAGAAGATCCTCAAGAAATAGTTGAGGACCCTGAAGAAGAATCACAAGATGTTTTAGTAACACCTGAAGAAAAGAACAGAAAACCTTTAGTTTTAATCCTTAATGTGTTAATTGTTTTAGCGGTTGTGATTTTAACAGTTATTTTATTAATGATTCATAAAGTTATTTAATTTTTAAATCAATCCAATAAAAAGAAACCAATTTGACTTGGTTTCTTTTTAATTAATGGCTTCATTAACACAATAAAATTAAGTGAAATACGATTCAGTGAAACATAATTCACTAAACAAAGGGTGTTAGAATGTTCATAGATAGAGAAAAAGAACTAATGTTTTTAGAAGAAAAATTAAATAGTAAAATATTTGAATTTGGCGTGCTTCATGGAAGAAGAAGGGTTGGAAAGACTGTTTTTATAAAGGAAGCGATAAAGGGGAAGAATGCGATTTATTTTCAAGCACATCAAACTAATATGGAAATTAATTTAGAACTTTTATCTTCTCTTTACGGGAAATATAAGAATATGGTCAAAATATCTTATAATTCAATGTATGAGTTATTTAGACAGTTTTTTTAGAGGAAGATTTGATTGTGGTTATTGATGAGTTTACTTATTTAACAAAGATAGATAAAGGTTTTGAGTCAATGCTACAAAATTTAATTGGTGAATATAAAAATAAAACAACATTTAATTTAGTTAAGTTTGCACTTAAATATAAGGTTCCTAAATTTATTTTTTCATCAAGTGCTACAGTTTATGGCGATTAAAAATCACCATTTAATGAAGAAATGCCAAGAGGCATCACCACAAACCCTTATGGAGAAACAAAGAAAATGAATGAACGTATCTTAGAAGATATCGCTTATGCAAATAAAGATTTTAGTGTAGTTTTATTAAAATATTTTAATCCTATTGGGGCTCACAAATCAGGACTGATTGGTGAGAAACCAACAGGAATTCCAAATAATTTAATGCCTTATATTACTCAAACCGCAAAAGGTATTATAAAAAAACTTTATGCTTTTGGAAATGATTATAATACTATCGACGGTACTGGAGTTAGAGATTATATTCACGTTGTTGATTTTGCGAAAGGGCATGTTAAAGTACTAGAATATAATCATAAAGAGTAGAGATATTTAATCTTGGCATAGGAAAAGGAACCTCAGTATTAGAAATAGTAAACGCATTTGAAAAAGAAAATAAGATTAAAATTCCTTATGAAATAACGGATAGACGTCTTGGTGATATTGATGAGAGTTATGCATCAATTGATAAAACTAAAAAAATTTTTAACTTGAAGCAAAACTAACAATTGAAGATATGGTTAGAGATTCTTGGAATTTTGAAAAGAATTTAAAATAGTTATAAAAAAATACGTTTGTATAACAAATAATAATTAGTGTAATTAAAAAAAGAGAGCATCCATGATTAAATGCTTTCTTTTTTCTTGAATAAAATTATTTTTTTTCTTTAAATGTTCTAACATCTACAAAGGGTAATATTATTGGCGGAAGCAGTGCTGCTCCAGTTAACGAATTAAGGGCAGACCTTATAAATGGGAATATTATTTGTATTGCACCGACATTTAAAAAATCTTTTAACTCGTCTTCAGAATGGTATTCACTAACAAAAAAAGTTGATTCATAAATAACATTTATATCTAATGGAAATGCGTTTTCAGCAGTGTTTTGAAGTTTTAATTCAACTTCAACTACATAAGTGTCGGATTCTATTTTAGTAATCTTTTTGTAATATTTAGGAACGATTTTGAAGTCTTCCCCTAATAAACCGTTATCATATAATAGCAGTTTTTTAGCAAGAATATCTGTATGTCTGTATCTCATTTTTTTCTTCCCCTTTATACACATAAATATCTTCTTTTTTAAGATTATTTTCTTTTGAATTAAATTTATAAAATTCTTCTAAAAAATTTTGGTAAAATTTGTTTTCGAAAAACTCAACGTTTTTATCAATTATCTCAATTTTCAAATCTAAAGCATCGACAAGCTTAATGATAGTATTTAATCTTGGAGAATGTGCTTGTGCTTCTATTCTTGCGATGGCTGATTGATTAAGGCCAACTAAGTCTCCTAATTCTTTTTGAGTTAGTCCCTTTTTATTTCTTGCTTCAATAATATTTTGGATAATTTTTTTCTCAAGGCGGTAGTCATCGCCCCATTTTTTTAATAATTCACTTTTTTCTTCAAGTTTTTCAAAAAAAGTTAATGCATTTTTCTTTTTCATATTTATCACCTATTTAATTTGTCCCTTTTTAATATCATTAATATATCTTTTTGCTTTATTTATTTCATTTGGCGGAAGTTTTGGAGTTTTTTTGTAAAATCCTTGTAGAATATAAAATTTATTATTAAAGCAAGTAAAAAAAATTCTTATTTTTGGCGGTCTTAATTCAAAAAGATTGTCATCTATTTTTTTATAACTTTCCCTTTTAAATTTAGAATTCATTTTAAATCCATGTTCTGACAATTTTTCAATGTATAACATAATGTTTCCATAATCTGTTCCTTTTTTAGAACCTTCCATTTCATTAATTAAGTCAAGTATCAAAGCATTGTCTTCACTTGGATAATACTCAATATCATACATTTAAGCACATCCTTAATAACAAATTTGTTATAATTGATTTTATCATTAGATAGGCTTCTTGTCAACGAAAATAAACTATTGGTTTAAAATAACTAATAATTATGTGGTAATGTGCCATAAAGTTATTAATTTTAAACATACATTACAATTTAAAACCGCTTACTTAATTAAATACTCTTGTATTATATACAAAAATAAGATACAATATGATTATTCAACAAGTGAACAAAGGAAGTGTTTTATTGGAATACTCATTTTATAAAGCAACACCTCTTTACAAAGAGTTATTAATTTTGAATTTAATAGAAAAGAATAAAAATATCACTCAACGTCAGATGAGTGATGTTTTAGCATCTAGTGTTGCGATGACTAATAATTATCTTAATGAAATTGAGAAAAGAGGGTTATTAGAAAGAGAATATATTTCCACAAAAGAAGTTATTTATCATATTACAGATGAAGGAAGAAAAAGAAGAAAGTATTTAAGTATAGTTTATTTAAACGAAAGCCAAAAAATGTATGATGGAGCTAAAGAAGAACTACTTAAATTTGTAGAACAAATAAAAGAAAAGGGGTTTAAAAAGATTTTATTATATGGTGCAGGAGAAGTTGCAGAAATCTTTTTAAACGCGATTAAAGGTGAAGTAGAAGTATTAGCTGTAATAGATGATGACGAGAGTAAACAAGGGAAAGAACTTGTGAATATATTAATTATTTCAAAAAATGAAATAATTAATTATGAATATGATGGAATATTAATATCAAGTTACAGTCACCAAAAACTAATTAATCAAAAAATAAAAGAAATGGATATTCCTAATGAGAAAATAATGACATTTTTTGGAGTCCCATATGATTTATAAGGGATTTAAACGAATGATGGATTTTTTACTTTCTTTAATAGGAATAATCTTATTATTACCGCTATTTATTATTTTTTCATTATTAATAAAATTAACAAGTAAAGGACCAATATTTTTTAAACAAAAAAGAGTTGGTAAAAATAAAAAACTATTTACAATGTTGAAATTTAGAACAATGAGAATAGATACGCCGAAAGATATACCAACACATATGTTAGAAAATCCAGAACAATGGATTACAAAAGTAGGAAAGTTTTTAAGAAAAACAAGTTTAGATGAACTTCCTCAAATACTTAATATTTTTGTTGGTCAAATGTCTATTATCGGACCAAGACCAGCACTTTGGAATCAAGATGATTTAATAGTGGAAAGAGATAAATATAAGGCAAATAATGTTCGTCCAGGGCTTACAGGTTATGCTCAAATACATGGAAGAGATGAACTCCCAATTGTGGAGAAGGCTAAATTAGATGGATATTATATTGAGAATTTTGGAATATGGATTGATATAAAGACATTTTTCGGAACGATAAAAAGTATATTCAAATCTGAAGGTATTGTTGAAGGCGGAACAGGTGCTTTAGAAAATAAAGAAAAACAAAATGAGGTGAATTTATGAAAATTACAGTCGTAGGAACTGGTTATGTAGGGCTATCAAACGCAGTTTTACTTAGCCAAAAAAATGATGTTGTAGCGTTGGATATTATAGAATCAAAGGTGGAATTAATTAATAATAAAATTTCTCCAATTGCAGATAAAGAAATTGAGGATTTTTTTAAAACAAAAAAACTTTCTTTAATTGCAACAACAGATAAGAAATTAGCGTATAAAGATGCAGTGTATGTCATAATATCAACTCCAACAGATTATGATCCGAAAAAGAATTTTTTTGATACATCAACTGTTGATTCTACAATTATGGATGTTGAAAAATATAATCCCCAAGCGGTTATTGTAATAAAATCAACCATTCCTGTTGGTTATACTGAGCAAAAAAGAAAAGAACATCCCAATTTGAAAATAATTTTTTCTCCAGAATTTTTAAGAGAAGGAAAAGCCCTTTATGACAATTTATATCCATCGAGAATTGTGGTTGGTGATCATTCAAAAGAAGCAGAAGTTTTTGCGAAATTATTAGTTGAAGGTGCTAAAAAAGAAAACATTCCAGTTTTGTTTACTAATCCAACAGAAGCAGAAGCAATAAAACTTTTTTCTAATACATACTTAGCGTTAAGAGTAGCCTATTTTAATGAATTAGATACTTACGCAGAAGTAAGAGGGTTAGATACAAGAGAAATAATTAAAGGCGTTAGCTTAGATCCAAGAATAGGAGATTATTATAATAATCCTTCATTTGGATATGGTGGATATTGCTTGCCTAAAGATACTAAACAATTGCTTGCCAATTATAAAGATGTTCCTCAGCATATGATTTCAGCGGTAGTAGAATCAAATAGAACTAGAAAAGATCACATAGCTGATATGATTATTGATAAGAATCCTAAAGTTGTGGGAATATTTAGATTAATAATGAAAAGTGATTCGGATAACTTCCGACATTCTTCCATACAAGGTGTAATGAAAAGAATAAAAGCAAAAGGAATCGAAGTAATTGTTTATGAACCTGTTTTAAAAGAAGACAATTTTTTTGGCTCTAAAGTAATAAGAGACATAGATGAGTTTAAAAAAGTATCAGATGTAATAGTTGCAAATAGATTTTTTAAAGAGTTAAAAGATGTTGAAAATAAAGTTTATACAAGAGATTTGTTTAATAGAGATTAAACATAGTTGTTTTTGGAGGTAATTATGACTAAAACAATTTTAGTAACAGGAGCAGCGGGATTTATAGGATATCATTTATCAAAAAGATTGCTTGATGAAGGAATAAAAGTAATAGGAATTGACAATTTAAATGATTATTATGATGTTAAATTAAAACAAGCAAGATTGGATTTAATAAAATATAATCCCCAATTTAATTTTTATAAAATAGACATTCAAAATAGGGAATTATTGGAAAAAGTATTTAAAAGCAATAAAATTGATTATGTAATTAACCTAGCGGCACAAGCTGGAGTTAGATATTCAATTGAGAACCCTGATGTTTATATAGATAGTAATATTATAGGTTTCTACAATATTTTAGAATTATGTAGACACTATCCAGTAAAACATTTGATTTTTGCATCAAGTAGTTCTGTTTATAAAGCAAACAAAAAGATTCCGTTTGAAGAAACTGATTTTGTAGATAATCCTGTTTCGTTATACGCAGCAACTAAGAAAAGCAATGAGCTTATGGCATATGCGTATAGTCATTTATATAATATTCCAACAACAGGACTAAGATTTTTTACTGTCTATGGACCTATGGGACGACCTGATATGGCATATTTTAGTTTCACAGATAAATTTTTTAAAGGGGAACCCATCAAAATATTTAATAATGGAGATTTTGAAAATGATCTTTATAGGGACTTTACTTATATTGATGATATAGTTGAAGGAATTGTTAGAGTAATTGATTTACCGCCAAAAGAAGGCAAACCAATGTACAGAATTTTTAACATTGGTAATAATAAACCGGAAAAACTTATGTATTTCATTAATACATTAGAAGAGTGTTTATCAATTTCACTAGGAAAAAAAATAGAATTTATTAAAGAATATGAACCAATTAAACCCGGTGATGTGAAAGCAACATATGCATCAACAGAACGATTGGAAAAATATGTTGGATATAAACCATCAACAGACCTAAAAAACGGCCTACAAAAATTTACTGATTGGTTTGTTTTATATTATAAAAAACAATAATTAAAAAATAGTTAAAGGAAAATTTAAAAAAGGAAGCAGCGAAAGTAATGAAAATACTTGTAATTTCACAATATTATTATCCGGAACCATTCAGAATTACTGACATATGTGAATCATTAGTAAAAAAAGGGCACCGTGTTACAGTTTTAACTGGTAATCCGAATTATCCTGATGGGTTCATTTATCAAGGATATGAAAATAAATATTCATTTGAAGTAATAAATGGGGTTAATGTTATTAGATCAAAAATATATCCAAGAAAAAAAGGTAATGTAAATTTGTTTTTAAACTATATAAGTTTCCCCATAAAAACAAGAAAACTTGTAAAAAAAATAGATAAAGATTTTGATGTAGTTTTTGTTAATCAATTATCACCAGTAATGTCTGCTATTCCAGGAATAAAATATGCTAAAAAAAACAACAAAAAAATTTGTTTATATTGTTTGGATTTGTGGCCAGAAAGTTTAGTTTCTGGTGGTATAAAGAAAAACGGTATAATTTATAAGGTTTTCAATAAAATAGCGAAAAAGATTTATAAAAAAATGGATAAGATTTTGATTAGTTCGAAATCTTTTGCAGATAAATTTGCCGAATATAATATTGAAACAAAGTATTTACCACAATATGCTGAAGAAAGCTTCACATTTATTTCAGAAGAGCGAAAAAAAGATGGTTTTTTTCAAGTAGTTTTTGCTGGTAATATTGGAGAGATGCAATCCGTCGAAACGATTATTCTTGCTGCTAATGAACTTAAAAATTATAAAAATATTATATTCAATATTTACGGTAGTGGTTCTAACTATGATAATATTTATAAACTCAAAGAAGATTTGGGATTAAATAATGTTTTAATTCACGGCAGAAAAGATATAAGTGAAATGCCGAGTATTTATTTTCATTCAGATGTTATGTTGGTAACACTCAAAAAAGATGATTTAATATCTAAAACTCTACCAGGTAAAGTACAAACATATATGGCGGCAAGGAGGCCTATAATTGGTGCTATTGATGGGGAAACCAAAGAAATAATAAAAGAAGCTCAAGCGGGATATGTTTGTGAGGCAGAAAATTATAAAGAATTGAGTAAATTAATTTTATTTGCTAGCAAAGATGAAAATCTAATAAAAAAAGGCAACAACGGAAGAAAATATTATGATGAAAATTTTGCAAAAGAAAAAGTTTTAGACAGATTAGAAGCAATACTTTTGGAGGTTTGTGATGTTTAAAGAGAAAATATTATTAGTAACAGGTGGTACTGGTTCATTTGGAAACGCAGTAGTGTCAAGATTTCTAAAATCTGATATAAAAGAAATTAGAATTCTTTCAAGAGATGAAAAGAAACAAGAAGACATGCGAAAACGCTATAATAACGATAAACTTAAATTCTATATCGGAGACGTAAGAGATTATAATTCGATAGAAGGAGCATTTATTGGAGTTGATTATGTTTTTCATGCGGCAGCATTAAAACAAGTTCCATCTTGTGAGTTTTATCCAATGGAAGCTGTTAAAACCAACATTATTGGAAGTGATAACGTTATTTCTGCATGTGTTAAAAACAAGGTTAAAAAAGCAATTTTTTTATCAACTGATAAAGCAGCCTATCCAATTAACGCTATGGGTATGAGTAAGGCTTTAATGGAGAAAAATGTTGTTGCAAGATCACGCCAATTAAGAGAAGAAGATACTGTTCTTTGTTTAACAAGATACGGAAATGTAATGGCTTCAAGAGGTTCAGTAATTCCTTTATTTGTTAGTCAAATAGAAGCAAGGGAACCCATTACTATTACAAACCCTGAAATGACAAGGTTTATGATGACACTAGAAGATGCAGTAGATTTAGTTCTTTATGCGTTTAAACACGGAAATCAAGGAGATTTATTTGTTCAAAAAGCACCAGCAGCTACTATTGATGTTTTAGCAAAAGCAGTTTTAGAGTTAAAAGGTTCTAAAACAGCACCAGTTTATATTGGGACAAGACATGGCGAAAAATTGTATGAAGTTTTAGTTACTCAAGAAGAAATGGTAAAGGCGGAAGATTTAGGAGATTTCTTTAGAATACCAGCAGACAATAGAAATTTGAATTATGATAAATTTATTGAAAAGGGATCTAAAGAAATTCAACAAACAGAATCATATCATTCACACAATACAGCTAGATTAGATGTTGAAGGTATGAAGAAACTATTATTAAAATTAGATTTGTTTAAGTGATATTTATGAAAATATTAGTTACTGGTGCAAAAGGTTTTATTGGGAAAAATCTTATTGCGGAACTTAAAAATCAAAAATATGAATATATTTATGAATACGATATAGACTCAAGTGAAGAAGATTTGGATAAATATTGTAAAGATTGTAATTTTGTTTTTCATCTTGCAGGAGTTAACAGACCAAAAGACGAAAAAGAGTTTTTAGAAGGGAATTTTGGATTTACCTCAACACTTTTAGAAACCCTTAAAAAGCATAAAAACACATGTCCTGTAATGATATCTTCATCAATTCACGCAGAAGCGGATAACCCATATGGAAAGAGCAAAAAAATGGGAGAAAACGTTATGTTTAAGTATAGAAAAGAAACGGGGGCACCCGTTTACGTATATCGTTTTCATAATGTTTTTGGTAAATGGGCAAGGCCAAATTATAATAGCGCTGTTGCGACATTTTCTTATAATATTGCGAGAGGTCTACCTATCACAATTAACAATAGAGAAACAATTATGAACTTAGTTTATATTGATGATGTGATTAAAGAACTTATTAATGCATTAAACGGCAAACCAAATATAATTGAAAACTATTGTTATGCTGAGCCAGTGTATCAAATTAAATTAGGAGAAATTGCTGATTTACTTTATTCATTTAAAAGAAGTAGAGAAGAAAGAAGTGTTCCTAAACTAGATAATCCGTTTATTAAGAAATTATATTCTAACTACTTAAGTTATTTGGAAGAAGATGATTTTGGATATGATTTATTAATGCATAAAGATCATAGAGGTTCGTTTACAGAATTTTTAAAATCACCAGATAGGGGACAAGTTTCTATAAATATTTCTAAACCGGGCATAACTAAAGGAAATCATTGGCATCACACAAAAAATGAAAAGTTTTTAGTTGTTTATGGAACTGGTGTAGTAAGGTTTAGAAAAATAGGCGAAGAAAAAGTGATAGAATATTATGTGAGTGGAGATAAACTACAAGTAATTGATATACCTGTAGGTTATACACATAATATAGAAAATCTTGGTACAACCGATATGGTAACAGTAATGTGGGTTAATGAAATATTTGATCCAAACAATCCTGATACTATATATGAGGAGGTATAAACATGAAAAAACTAAAAGTAATGACTGTTGTTGGAACAAGACCAGAGATAATTAGATTATCATCAGTTATTGAAGTGTTAGAAAAATCAGAAGCAATAGATCATGTTTTAGTCCATACAGGACAAAATTATGATTATGAATTAAATGAAGTATTTTTTAAAGACTTTAATTTAAAAAAGCCTGATTATTTTCTTAATGCAGCAACAGGCACTGCAATAGAAACAATTGGTAATATTTTAATTAAGATAGATCCAATTTTTGAAAAAGAAAAACCGGATGCATTTTTAGTATTAGGAGATACTAATAGTTGCTTAACAGCTATTGCCGCAAAAAGGCGTAAAATACCCATTTTCCATATGGAGGCAGGTAATAGATGTTTTGATCAAAGAGTGCCAGAAGAAACAAATAGAAAAATAGTTGACCATATCGCAGATATTAATATGCCTTATAGCGCTATCGCAAGGGAATATTTATTAAATGAAGGATTTCCTGCAGATAGAATTATTAAAACAGGAAGTCCAATGTATGAAGTATTAATGAAAATGCAAGATAAAATAAACGCATCTGATGTATTAAAAAGATTAAACCTAAAATCAGGTGAATACTTTTTAGTTTCTGCACATAGAGAAGAAAATATTGATTCAGATAATTTCTTTGAACTTGTTGATTCTTTAAATACTATTGCAGAACTCTATAAACTTCCAATCATTATTTCTACACACCCTAGAACAAGAAAAAAGATTGAAGAAAAAGGGGTTAAGTTTAATCATTTAATCCAAACATTAAAACCATTAGGATTTATTGATTATAATAAACTGCAAATTGAATCTAAAGCAGTTTTAAGTGATTCTGGAACAATTAGTGAAGAATCCTCAATTCTTAAGTTTAGAGCTCTTAATATAAGAGAAGCGCATGAAAGACCAGAAGCTTATGAAGAAGCAGCAGTAATGATGGTTGGATTAAATAAAGAAAGAATCCTACAAGGATTAAAAGTATTAGAAACACAAACAAAAGATTTAATAAGATTACCATACGATTATAGTATGCCTAATGTATCAAATAAGGTATTAAGAATCATTTTAGGGTATACTGATTATGCTAATAGAAAGGTATGGAATAAAAAATGAATAAAAGAGAATATCAAATATGTATTAATTGTGTAATGGATACCACGGATTCTAAAATAACTTTTAATAATGAGGGGATGTGCGATCATTGCCAACATTTTTATGGGAATATTAAACCAAAATGGATTGTTAATGAAAAAAGTAAAGAGAAACTAGAAAATATAGTTGCAAAAATTAAAAAGAAAAACAAAAAAAGAAAATATGACTGTATTATTGGATTATCTGGTGGAATGGATAGCACATATTTATTATATTATGCTAAAGAGGTGCTAGGATTAAGACCTTTAGTTTTTGCTGTTGATACAGGCTGGAATTTACCAGTAGCAGATAAAAACATTGACAATTTACTTAAAGGATTAAATTTAGAAAAAATAGACTATAAAATAGATAAAGAAGAAATGAGAGACCTTCAACTTGCCTTTTTTAAATCACAAGTTCCATATCAAGATATGCCTCAAGATCATGTTATTTTTGCTTCGCTATATAATTTTGCTGTCAAGAGTAAAATAAAATATATTCTTACTGGAGGAAATTTATCAACGGAGTCAATGAGGGAGCCAAATGAATGGGTTTATATGAATGATTTGAGAATGATGAAAGATATTTATAAGAAGTTTAGTAAGAAAAAGAAAATTAAGAAATTACCTACCGCAAGTATTTTCAAATATAAAATATATTACAAATATTTCAAAGGAATGAAAGTTTATAGACCATTAGATTTGATTCCTTATTCAAAACAAATTGCATTAGACACATTGACTGAAAAGTTTTCTTATGAACCGTATGCAAATAAACATTATGAAAGTCGCTTAACTAGGTTTTATGAAGGGTATTGGTTATACCATAAATTTGGCTACGATAAAAGAAAAGCTTATTTTTCTAGTTTGATTGTTTCAAATCAAATGACAAGAGAAGAAGCCTTGGAAACTTTAAAAAAACCACCTTATGATGAAAAAGAAGCATTAGAAGATATGAGAATCATTGTAGAAAAATTAGGTATTACGGTAGAAGAATTTAAAATTATGATGAAAGAACCAAATAAAACATATAAAGACTATAAAAACTCTTTTTGGTTAATTAAATTTGGTGTTTGGATTTCTAAAAAACTAGGATTATCTAAAATGCAATATCGTTAATTAAATGATAAAAATAAAGCTAATTGAAAAATTTTTAAAAAGACTTCAAATAATTTTAAAAGTATAGAAAGAGAAGGTAGTTTAAAAAAATGAATGAAAACAAATCAAAAGTGTGCATAGTTTCAACGGTCAATTTAATGCATATGACTTTGGTAAGTTTATATACTAGTTATTTTCAAAAAAACGAAATCCCCTATGATATTATTTATATTGATAAATATGGAATCAATGAATCTAATGAAGCTGCTAATGTTTATAAATTTCGCTCTAAAAACACAAAAAACAAGATTTCTAAGATTATTAATGTTTTAAAATTCACATCTTATGCAAAAAAAATAATTAAAAAAAACAATTATGAATTAATAATAGTTTGGAATGAGTTAACAGCAATATTGATGAGTAATTTTTTAGCAAAAAAGCACAAAGAAAAGTATATTATTAACATTAGAGATTATGGTTTTAATGATTTATCGTTAATAAAAAAACGAACACAAAAAGTAATTAAAAATTCTTCATTAACAATGGTATCATCTGATAGATTTTTAGAATTTTTACCAAACAGCAATAAATATTTATTTGTACATAGTTTTAATCAAAAAATTTTTGAAAACAATAATTTTAAATATACAAAAAAGGATATGGGACAACCAATAACTATTTTATTTATAGGAAAGTTATCATATCCACAAGAATCAAAAGAATTTATAAAAAAATTAGGTAATGATAATAGATTTAGTCTTAAATTTGTTGGGGTTGGTACAGAAAGTCTTAAATCTTTTATTGTCGAAAATAAAATTAACAATGTTGAATTACTTGGATCGTTTCGACCTGATGAAACTGCAAAGTATTTAGAAAAGGCAGATATAATTAATAATCTTTATAGATTTGGAACAATTGCTGAAGACACAGCATTATCAATTAAATTGTATTATGCTATATATTTAAATATCCCAATTCTAACTTACGATAATACCAACACTAATAAGTATGCAGAAAAAGCGGGAATAAATATAACTATACCTAATGAAGAACCGATGAACTTGGCTGACTTTATCTATACACAATACCAACAGTGGGATGAAAAAATTGCGAGGCAAAAAACTAATGTTGTTATGACAGAAATAATTGATAGTCATAATAAATTACATGACAAATTAAATGAATTACTAAAGGACTAATATGACAAAAAGAATTTTATTTATAATAAACAATTTAGGATATGGTGGCGCACAAAAGATACAAGTTTTTTTGGCGAATATGGCGTCAAACGATTTTGAAAATGTAGATATTGTTGTACTGTTTGGGACACAATGTGTATTCAATATTGATGATAAAGTCAATGTTAAGTATTTAAGTAACAAACAAAAGAAAAGAAATATTATATTAAAAATATTTTTATATTTTAAAATTGTTTTTCAACTTAGAAAAGTAATTAAAAGACGCAAACCAAAAGTAATAATTTCTTTTAGTAGTGAAGAAGTATTATTAGCCCACCTTGCTTCATTATTTAGAAAAGTAAAAATATTGGGATCTGAAAGATATAACCCACTTGGATTGACAAAAAAAGGCAAGAAAAAGAATAGATTTTATTTTTCTTTTGCTGATCATATGGTTTTACAAGTACCAACTTTAATTGATTTTTATAATAGAAAGGATATTACAGTTATTCCTAATCCGTATTTTTCAGAAGTGGAAATAGAACCATGCAAAGAAGAAAGAAATAATAAAATAGTTGCTGTTTCTGCAAGATTTGAATACAGAAAGGGAATAGATGTATTATTAAATGCATTTTCATTATTTCAGAAAAAATATCCTAATTATGAATTAGAAATATACGGAGATGGTGAATTAAAATCATCATATCTTGATATGATTGAAACAAAAAAAATAAAAAACGTGACTATTTATCCAAGCAAACGCAATATTATTCAGTTTTTGAAATGCTCCAAAATGTTTATTTTACCTTCCAGAGAAGAAGGAATGCCAAATATATTAATTGAGGCTCTTGGAGCAGGAATACCATCAATATCAGCAGATTGTCCTCCTGGAGGCCCAAGGTTTTTATCTAAAACTGAAACAAGACTGCTACTATATGATGTCGAAGATTATAATAAATTATCTGAAAAAATGATAGAATTAGCTATAAATCAAGAACTTTCAAAAACTTTAAGTTCAAATGCATTGTCAATTAGGGAAGAGTTGAATCCCCAAAAAATATACAACAAATGGAGAAAAGTCATTATTCAATTGGTAGGTGATTTAGGTGAATAAAAATATAAAAAGATTAATTTTACAAATTTTAAATATCGTTTTAACAATAATACTTATTTATCTATTTACTACACACCATAATCTTTCTAAAATTACTATTCGTTCAGTATCTGCTTTGGGTTTAGTTATTTTGTTTGCACAAATTTTTCAATTTTTAATATTAAAGATTAAATTTTATGATTTTAGAGTCTGGTTTATTTTGTTGTTTAATTTATTTCTCCTTGGAAGAATATATATAATGTATTTTAATCCGAATTATAACTTTTTTTGGATTCAATTTAATCAATATCCTATAGGATTAATATTAAAAACAATTTTTTATAGTGTTGTTGTAGGACAGGTATTTTTTACAAGTTTTTTGTTTTTTAATAATAGGCCTATCAGATATAAATTTATTAATAACTTTATTGATGACAAACGGTTCATATATAGAGTGGGAATAATTATGTTTGTAATTTCTTTTCCTTTCAGACTATTTATCGATATAATATTCATAATAAGAGTACAAGCGTCGGGTTCTTTTTTGTCAGTGGAGGCTTGGAGTGGAATCTCTGATATATTAGCCACGTTTTTTGTCCCAAGCATAATTTTTTTATTAAATAGTGTAGAAAAAAATAAGAGGAAAAGCATTTTAATATTAAGTATATTATATTTTGTTTTAGTAATGGCCTTAACGGGCGATAGAAGGTATCAAACTACTGGAATAATAGCAATTACGCTATCGTATTTTGTTTTAAAAAATAACAAATTAAAATTTTGGAATTTTGTTAAGTTATCAGTGTTTGCATACTTAGGATTGACTTTTTTGGTTATTTTAAGAAATGTTAGAAGTGGCTCAATAAATGATATTGATGTAATATTTAGTAAAATACAAACACTATCTTATGGTTTTGATATAATAATTGAAACAATGTCAGAGTTTGGATTAAGTTTTTTTTCATTGTTAGCAATAATTCAACATATTCCAGCAAATTACCCTTATCTTAATGGGCTTTCCTTTTACGGTTCAATTCTTTCTTTATTACCTGTTGGTTGGTTGTTTGGAGATTTTTTTAAAGTTGTTTCTATTTCATATACAATAAATAAATTTCCAGGAGGCTATCCTGTGGGGGCAACGATTGCAGGAGATTTTTATGCTAATTTTGGAAGTTTGTCATTTATATTTATATTTATTTTTGGTTTATTTTTGAGTAAAATTTTTAATTTACCATCTAAATCAGATAAACAATTTCATTATTCATTAAGTATTTATTTTTCATTATTTTATGTTTTAATAAACTTAGTTCGAGCGAGTTTTTTTGAGGTTTTTAGAGCTTCAATATATATTTATATTGTACCTATCGTTATAGGTTTTGTATTTTATAATTTTGTAAACAGGGGGAATTTAAATGAGAATAGTTATAGTAACGCTTTACAATAGTATAAATTCAGGTAGTTATTTGCAGGCATATAGTTTAAAAACATATCTTGAAAGTCTCGGATACGATGTTTTCTTTTTTAAAAACAAAGCAAGAAAACCATTTTTAGATTTATTTTTTGTAATTTTAAAAAGCATAGTGCTTTTTAAATTTAAGAACGCTAATTTTGCTTACAAAAAATATAGAAAATTCAAAAAAAATCAAAAGGTCTTTAAAATAACCTCTCGAATTAATAGAGAAGACATTGTGATATATGGTAGTGATGAAATTTGGAATATTAAAAGAGACAACATCAAGAAATATGAGTATTTTTTTGGGAATCCGGCGTATAATTCCTTGAGCTTTTCACCTTCAATAAATAGATCAACTAAGGATGATTTTGCAAATTATCCTCAACTAGTTGAGAACTTGAAATCAATAAAATTTGTAAGCGTGCGAGATTATCACTCAAAGAAAGAATTAGAGCCTTTATTGTCTAAAAATATTCAGGTAACTACCGATCCAACAATGCTTATAAATTTTAAAAAAGAGGGTGTTTCAAAAAATGTCAATAATATTATAAAAGAAAAATACATATTATTATATTCATATCCTAATCATTTCAAAAATATTCAAATTGAATCATTAAGAAGTTTTGCAGAAAATAACAATTTAAAAATTGTATCCAGCAATCATTTGTTTGATTGGTGTGATGAATCAATCCCAACCTCTCCATTTGAATTATTAGAACTGTTTAAAAATGCAGAATATGTTGTAACTGACACTTTTCACGGAACAGTATTTTCACTTTTATTTAAGAAAAAATTTGTTACATATGCTAGCGATAATATTAAAATTCACGAGTTGGTTAAGCAATTTGGGTGCGAATGTACTATTATAAAAACCAATAGCGATTTTAAAGAATTAATAAAAAATCAATTGGATTATGAACAAATAAGTGGAAAAATTAAAGAAAAATCACACGCATCTCAAAAATTTTTAAAAGAAAGTTTAGGTGCTTTATTGAATGAAAAAAATATTATCTAACAATTATTTTGTTTCTTTAGTATCAAAAATAATAACAACACTTATAGCTGTACTAAATTCTATAATGATTAATAGATATTTAGGTCCAACATTAAAAGGCGAATATACTGTTATTATTAATACAATTGCTATATTAGTATTAGTCTTAAATTTGGGCATTTATCAAACATATCCAATTTTCAAGAAAAAAGAATTAGAAAATGTTAAAAACATATTTTTAAATAATATATTTTTATTATTTGTTATTATGTTTTCGGTTGCAATAATAATATCTTTTTTTATTAAAAATTTATTTGTTTTAGTTATATTATTAACACCTTTAATGGTGTTATCAAGGCAACTTAACTTCATTATTTTAGTTGAAAAACCAAATACAAGAAACTTAATAAATATTTTAGATACTCTGTTTTATTTTGGAATCATATTAATTGTTTATTTTTTTATACCTTTTTCTGCAGATTCACTAAACTATATTATTTCTGCAATGTTTGCAAAAGAGATTATTTTTGTTTTATTATCAGTTATCTTTTTTAAAATTAAATTTAATTATAAAGATATTAATATAAAGATTTTATTTAAAAGTATTAAAATGGGGTTTATACCAATGTTAATAGTGTTATTGTTAAATTTAAATTATAAAATAGATACATTAATACTAAAATTGTTTGTTGATTATTATTACATAGGGATATATAGTGTTGGTGTCCTATTAGCAGAACAAGTTTGGCTTGTTACAGATGCATTTAAAGAAATTTTATTTTCTAGAATGGCAAAAGAAGCGGGATATAGCGAAACTGTTTTTGTTGCAAAAATAAATATTTATGGAGTTTGGATAGTTATGTTTTTAATGCTTTTTTTAGGTAAATATATTATTAATTTTTTATATGGTCAAGAATATGTTGAAGCTCACTATATTACCGTGATAATGTTGTTTGGTGTATCAGGTATGACTATTTATAAAATATTGTATCCTTATTATTTAGCAAATAACCTAAGAACAATATCTTTAATAATATTAGCAATAAGTACATCAATTAACATTATTTTAAATTTTATTTTAATTCCATTTTTTGGAATAATGGGAGCAGCGAGTGTTGCGGCAATATCATACATGGTTTGCGGAATAGCCTATATGATAGATTTTAATAAACGAACAAACAGTAAAATAAGTGATTTTCTATTGATAAAAAAAACAGACTTTAAAAAATTTAAAAGTTTATTTAGTAAAGGAGAATAGAAAAAAAAGCATAAATAAAAACTAATATTAAGAACTTAAAAACTATAAAAAGTTGTTATAATAATTTAGAGGTTGTAATCAAAGTTTTAAGAATCACGAAACAGGAGGAATTATGGCAAAAAAAAGAAAAAAAACAAAAAAGTCTAAAGTTATAAAAATGTATCGAGTTTCTAGGTGGTTTTATAAAAAAAGAATACCTTTATTCCCTAATTTAATTAGGAAAATGATTAGGTTCTTTTTTTCAGCCGATATTCCATTTACTGCAGATATTGATAAAACGGTAGAGTTTAAACATGGAGGTTTAGGTGTAGTAATACATGATAAGAGTACTATTGGAAAAAATAGTGTCATATATCAACATGTTACTATTGGTGGAAGAGAAGGGAGAGGACACCCTACTATTGGAGAAAATGTTTATATTGGAGCAGGTGCTTGTGTTCTTGGGGGCGTAAAAGTAGGTGATAATGTCATGATAGGCGCAAATGCTGTTGTGATAGAAGATATTCCAAGTAACACTACAGTTGTTGGAGTTCCGGCAAAACCAGTAAAAAAATAAATAATAGTATTTTAGATATATAAATGTTATACAATAAAATGTGAAATAGAAAGGAAAATGAAATGATTAATGTAATAGGATTAGGATACATAGGCTTACCAACAGCTTTAATGTTGGCTTCAAAAGGAGCACAAGTAGTAGGTACTGACTATAACAAAGAATTGGTAGCAACTTTGAAAAAAGGAGAATTAACTTTCGAAGAGAAAGGTATGCCTGAGTTATTTAAAAAGGCACTAGAAAAGGGGATTGTTTTTACTACGGAATATCAAAAAACGGATATATATATTATTGCGGTACCAACGCCGTATGATAAAGTTAGCAAAAAGATTGATGCAAGTTACGTCAATAAAGCTATTGAAACAGTTTTAGAAGTTTGTCCAAAAGGGGCAACAGTTGTTATTGAATCAACAGTTTCACCAGGGACTATCGATAGACATGTAAGACCTTTTATTAATAAAAAAGGCTATGTTATTGGTGAAGACATTCATATTGTTCATGCACCAGAAAGAATAATTCCAGGAAATATGGTTTATGAATTAGAATACAACTCTAGAACAATAGGTGCTGATTCTATGGAGATTGCAGAAAAGGTAAAAGCAGTTTATGAAACTTTTTGTAAAGGTGAAATAATACTCACTGATATAAGAACAGCAGAGATGACAAAGGTAGTAGAAAACACATTTAGAGATATTAATATTGCTTTTGCTAATGAACTTGCACAAATTTGTAGATCGGATAATATGGATGTTTACAAAATTATTGAAATAGCAAACAAACACCCAAGAGTTAATATTCTAACTCCGGGTCCGGGAGTAGGTGGGCACTGTATTTCTGTGGATCCTTGGTTTTTGGTAGGTGATTATCCAGGACTTGCCAACATAATTTTAGCAGCGAGAAAGATAAACGACTCAATGCCAGAGTTTGTTTTATCTAGAATAAATGATATTATGAAAGAAAATAATATGACAGATTTATCAAGAGTTGGCTTATATGGATTGACTTATAAAGAGAATGTTGATGATACAAGAGAATCACCAACACTTCAACTATTGGAGTCAATGGAAAAACACCTTGCAGAGCCACTTAAAGTTTATGATCCTTGGGTTAAAAGAAATATTGTTGAACATCAATATCAAGATTTTGACAAATTTTTAAATGATGTTGATTTAGTTGTTATTATGGTTGCTCATAAACATATAAAAGACAACATGAATAGATTGAAAGGTAAAATAGTCTATGATACTAAAAATGTTTGTGATTTAGAAGGAACGTATAAATTATAAAAGAGGTGATTAAGTGAAAAAAGTGATGGTTGTGTTTGGAACACGTCCAGAAGCAATCAAGATGTGTCCGCTTGTTCTTGAACTAAAAACAAGAAAGAATTTAGAAACCGTTGTATGTGTAACAGGACAACATAGAGAAATGTTAGATATGGTTCTACAAACATTCAATGTTGTTCCAGATTACGATTTATCTATTATGAAAGAACGTCAAACGCTGTTTGATGTAACAATTAATATATTAGATAAAATGAGACATGTATTAGAAGAAGTGAAACCTGATGTTGTGTTAGTTCATGGGGATACATCAACAACCTTTGTGACTGCATTAGCGTGTTTTTATCTTCAAATTCCAATAGGACACGTTGAAGCTGGATTAAGAACATATAACATTCAATCACCTTATCCAGAAGAGTTTAATAGACAGGCTGTAAGCATTGTTGCTAATTATAATTTTGCACCAACAGAATTATCAAAACAAAACCTTATTAAAGAAGGTAAAAATCCTAAAACAATATATGTTACAGGAAACACTGTTATTGATGCTTTTAAAACAACAGTTAGAGAAAACTATACACATCCAATGTTAGAGTGGGCAAAAGATAGTAGATTGATAATGATTACAGCTCATAGAAGAGAAAACCTAGGAGAGCCAATGGTTCATATGTTTAATGCGATTAAAAGAATAATGGATGAATATAAAGACATTAAAGCAATCTATCCCATTCATATGAATCCAAAAGTTAGAGAAACAGCTAATGCAATACTATCTGGTAATGATAGAATTAAAATTATTGAACCGTTAGATGTTGTGGATTTCCACAACTTCTTAAATGCTTCATATTTAATTATTACTGATAGTGGAGGAATCCAAGAAGAAGCACCTTCTTTAGGAAAACCAGTATTGGTAATGAGAGATACAACAGAAAGACCAGAAGGAATTAAAGCTGGAACACTTAAACTAGTTGGAACAAATGAAGAAAGAATATATAAAGCATTTAAACAATTATTAGAAGACAAAAAAGAATACGAAAAAATGGCTAAAGCAAGTAATCCATATGGAGACGGGCTTGCGAGCAAGAGAATTGCTGATATATTAGAAAAAAACTAAAAAATGTAAATTATATTATTTGATAGAGAGTTAATGACTTTAAGTGCTAAATGTGTTAATATTTAGTCAAATAAGACATTAACTTTTTATGTATTATAAGAAAAACAAATATAATAAGAAAGGATAAAAATATTTATTTTTTAAAAAGTGTAAGAGGGATATGAAAATATTAGAAAAATCATCAATTTGGGATTTACATATACATACCAATAATTGTCCTAAAGGAACAAGCGAATTTACAACAAAATATAAAGATAACACTGAAGGATTTATTGATGAATTCATAAAAATCATTGATTTAAAAGAATATGAGTTGTTAACAATGATTTCTTTTACTGATCATAACCAAATATCTATAGATGTTTATAAAGAATTTTGGTCACGTCATCATTCAGTGAAATTATTACCTGGTGTTGAAATTGATGTAAAAATTAGTGACTCATCTAATATTAAACATTTGATAGCATATTTTGATGTAACTGAAAATGAATTTGATAATTTTGCCATAAAATTAAATAAAATGTTAGCACCATCTAGAGATGGGAAAACTATGGACATTAACAAATTATTAGAAAAACTTATAGAATTGAAGTGTGATTTTTTAATAAGCCCCCATGCTTTCAAGCAAGAAAAAAGAGGAATAGATTATGAATGGACTGATGAGGAGAGCGCTAAGTTAGGAAAACAAAAGTTCTCTGATCAATTTTTTTGTTTTTGGGAAGCATCTGGATACACTCAAATTGCAAAAGCTGTTGATTTTTTAAAAGAATATGATAAAAATGAAATGTCCATTGTAAGTTTTTCAGACTCGAAAAGTTTTGATGATATAAAAAAATATTTGAACAACCCTCCTCAATATTTTCACAGTTTACCTAATTATAGAGGATTGTGCTTAGTTGGCACAGAAAAGACAAGAATTAGACAACACCCAGATATATTTGACAGGTCAAATAATTCTAATTTGATAGGTAAAATATGTTTTGATGGAAAAGAAATATTATTATCAAAACAATTAAATGCAATTATTGGTGGAAGGGGAAGTGGAAAATCATTATTATTAGACAGCATAGCAAATAAACTAGGTGAAAAATTAAAAAATTCAAAAAGAAAGGCATTTGTTGAAAACTTTGATATTGAACTTTATGATTATAATAATAATGTAATTTCAAACATAGAAATCGAATATTATGATCAAGCATATGTTTCAAATATATTTACAGAAGAAAATTTTTCTGGTAAACTCAAAGAAAAATTTTCTGATGCTTTTTCACAAATTGAGGATATAAAGTCTGAAATAATACAAGCTGAAATTCAACAAAAATATAATTCATATGATGATAATGACACTTTTACTGAAGAAAAGTTTAATTTAGAAGCGATAGATGAAGATTTTAGAATACTTACAGATGATAAACTTGACATTTCTATATTTAAAAAAGATGGGCACTCAATACCTAAAACAAAGGATGCCGTTGATTATGAAAAAGCACTTAAGGATATTGATAAAAATTTTACTAATTTACTACCTAAACAAATAAATGAAAAAGAAATATTTAAGAGATTGAAACAAATTTTTCAAATAGCAGTTTTAAAAGAAAGTCATGATTATAATATTAAACTTATTAAAGAAAAAAAAGCAATTAATAAATTTATTGAAAATTTTATAGAACAAAAAACTAGCATGGACAAAAGTGCTGAAAAAAAAGAAGAAATTAAAGACAAACTAACTAAAAAAATTAATCAATACGCAAGAGGGTATATTGAAAGAAACAAAATAGTTAATAAATATTTTTATTTAAGTAAAGATTTCAAAAAAACGTATAGAAGATATTATTCTGTTGATGGATTAAAAAAGAATGCATTTACTTTTTCTAAAGAGTTAGATATTCAGACCCCGTTTGAATATATGTCAAAAATTTTTGAACAATATTTTGATAAAACAAAATTAAAAAGAATAAAAATAGAAAATAATCTACCAGAAATAATGAAAAAATATATAACGAATCCTGATGAAATTTTAAAAGAAAAAGCAGATTTATTAAAGTTGAATGAAGATTTAAATAAACTAGCACTAACACCTACCTTAAGAAACACTATTTATTATCTAGATGAAAATAATAAATTACAAGATATTGAAAATCTGTCACCAGGGTATCAAAGTAACATTTTAATGGAATATATTGTACATAAAGAAACTACAGTGCCACTTTTAATAGATCAACCAGAAGACAATGTAGATAATCAGACAATTTATAAAGAACTTACATTATGGTTTAAAAAATTGAAATTAAAAAGACAGGTTATAGTAGTTAGTCATGATGCAAACATTGTTATTAATGCTGATTCTGAGAATATAATTATTGCAAACCAAAAAGCAGAAAAAGAGTTTAATTATAATTGGGGAGCTATGGAATATGACAATATAATTGTAAATTCTGCAACAATACTAGATGGTGGAAAAAAAGCTGTTGAGAGGAGATTATTCAAATATGAAACAGGAACAGAAAAAAATGATTAAAATTATTCATGAGGGAAATGTTTTATTAGAAATAAATGCTAAATCACCCAATTTAGAAAACATTGTCAGTAAAATAATAGTAGACCCAGAAATCGATGTTGAAAAATTAGCATTAGAGACGGAAATAGAAAGTTTTGATAACAATACATTTTTGGGAATTTTAAAAAAGACAATAAGAGATATTAAGGAAGATTTGAAAAACGAAATTGATAAATATGAAGAGGTTGTCAAAAGTTTAAATTATGACGACGAAGTTGTGGAATATTATAAAAAAATGTTGGAACAACAAAAAAAATAAAAGGAATGAAAAGGAAAAGCAAATTTGTCACAAATATAGGTGAGAGAAATTCTAATTTTTCAAAAAATTTTTGGAATTTTCTTTAATAATTCTTTTTTAGTGTCGTTACTGTCAGTTATTGATGTGATAAATTTGATAGTATTTAGTTAAAGTAGGATTGTAATCTACTGTTGCTAAATAATTTGATATAGTGAGGGCGTCAATTTTATCTGTTTTAGTTTTTCTGATTGTCGCAGATTCAGAAAAACGTTTAATTAAAACAGGATTAACTTCCATAAACGAATAGCCATGTTCGATTAAGAAGTGCTTTAAATTAACGCTATAGTGACCAGTAGATTCAAATCCTATTTTTATTTGGCCACCAACTGATTGTAAGGCTTTTAATAGTAAGTAAAAGCCATCATGTGAGTTATCAAAGTCTTGAGCTTCTTTGATAACCTTACCTTCACCATTAA
>JAAZKC010000096.1 GCA_012800005.1 Acholeplasmataceae bacterium
ATGGATGATGAAGAAGATGAATAGTTTATCAGATAGATTACAAATGGCTGTTCGCCGCTTAACTGGGCGGGGAACTTTAAATGAAAAAGATATTGATGAAATGTTAAGGGAGGTTCGCCTCTCTTTATTAGAAGCCGATGTTAACTTTAGAGTTGTAAGAAATTTTACTAACAACATTAAAGAACAAGCCTTAGGAGAAAAAATTCTAAAAGGATTAAATCCAGGTCAACAAGTAGTTAAAATTGTCCATGAAGAATTAAAACGAATTATGGGTACCGAAGTTGAAGGTATCAATTATTTTGATAAAGGATTAACGATTGTTATGGTTGTTGGACTTCAAGGTTCTGGTAAAACAACATCTATTGGAAAACTAGCCGTTCATACTCGAAAAGTTGATGGTAAAAAACCATTTATTATTGCCGCTGACGTCTATCGTCCTGCAGCAATTGATCAGTTAAAAACTATCGGTAAAGAAATTGGTGTTACTGTTTATGATGAAGGGCAAAAAGATCCAAGAAAAATTGTTAAAAATGGCTTAGAAGAGGCTAAAAAGGCCGGAGCTAACTTAGTAATTATTGATACCGCAGGACGTCTTCATATTGACGAAGAAATGATGCAAGAGTTAGTTGATTTAAAGGAATTAACTAGCCCGAATGAAATTTTATTAACCGTTGATGCGATGACTGGTCAAGATGCCGCAAATATTGCTAAAAGTTTCCATGATCAACTTGAAACTACCGGCGCTATTTTAACTAAGTTAGATGGCGATACTCGAGGTGGAGCAGCCTTATCAATTAGAGAAGTTTCGGGGATACCGATTAAGTTTGCTTCAAGTGGTGAAAAGATGGATACTTTTGAAGTATTTCATCCTGAAAGAATGGCTTCAAGAATTTTAGGAATGGGTGATGTTTTAACTTTAATTGAAAAAGCTGAAGAAGCGATTGACGAAGATGAAGCGATGTCAATGATGGAAAAGTTGGCTAATGACACCTTTAACTATAATGACTTATTAAAACAATTTAAAATGATGAAACGAATGGGATCGTTATCTAGATTACTCGGATTTATTCCAGGAATGGGAAATTTAAGAGAAGCGACTCAAAATATTGATGAGAAAAAGTTTTATCAAATGGAAGTCTTAATTAAATCGATGACCGAAGAAGAAAGACGAGACACCAAACTATTAGAACGTTCAGCCTCAAGAAGAAAAAGAGTTGCCCTAGGTGCTGGAATGCAAGTTGCTGACTTAAACCGATTAAGAGATGCTCTTAGACAACAAAAAGATATGATGAAGAAAATGATGCAAATGGATGAACAATCTTTAAAGAGTGCTTCAAAAGATCCTACTAAAATTATGAATCAAGCTCCTAGAAAACAGAAAAAAGGCAAGGGGAAGGGCAAAGGTAACTTTAGATATCGATAAGTAATTGTCAAGAAAAATTAAAGGACTGTAAGTGCCTAGAAAATAATATTTACAGGTTTGACTTTAAGCATTATTAATAGTATAATAATAATGCATTAAAAAAAATTAATGCTAATTGTAAAAAGTTGTCAATTACATGACCATTTGATATAATTAATTATGAGGTGAAGATGTGAAGCTAGTTAACAATACAACCTATTTAAATACTACTACCTACACGACCTCTTTATATTTATTTTTTTAAATCGCAATTTTTTGCGATTTTTTTATTATAAAAAATTTTAGCGATGAAGGAGAGTAATCATGGAGATTAGATTAGAAAATTTAACGAAAATTTTCATTGACAAACAGAAAAATGAAACAAGAGCCATTGATAATTTGAATGTGGTTATCGAA
>JAAZKC010000097.1 GCA_012800005.1 Acholeplasmataceae bacterium
ATAATGTTTTCATAAAATCTTGATTGTGATTCATGAATCCCCATTGAAACACCACCCGATAAGGCAGTGCCATCAAACTTAGGATCAACCTGTTGTTCATAAATTGCATGTCCCATTTCATGAATAGTTGAAAAAATTGCGGAATCAAGATTTTTGTGATAGGCGGTTGTAATTCTTGTGTCTACTGAAACTCGTCCGCTTGTAAAAGGGTGAATGCTTTCTTTAATTACACCTTTATTTAAGTCATAACCAAAGATATTTGCTAAATCACGATTAAACTTCCTTTGAATATCTTTATTAAAATCACCATGAGTTAACACCCTAGAATGTTTTTTCTTCGCTTTCGCAACTTCTAACACAAAAGGCACCAACTCTTTATTTAAAGTATCAAAAAACTCATCATAGTCTTTTACTGTCATATTTTCTTCATACATATCAAGTAAAACATTATAACCTTTTAAAGTCTCTGTTTCTAAATACTTAATTATTTTTTTATTATAACTAATAACTTCATCTAAAATACTTTCAAATAATTTAAAATTGCTTTCTTCTTTCGCTTTTTTCCAAACAACCTTACTTTCTTGTAAAAGGATTTGATATTGTAAAAACTCTTCTTCAGGAATTTTTTTAATTTTATCATAACTCTTTTTTTCCAATTCTAACTCACGTTTAAAAGTGGCATCTATTTTTTCTTCTTTTAATAAAGTTTCAATTGCCTCAATTCTTTCTTCATCCATAATAAGACGATATCTTTCTTTATTTAAAACTCCTATTTGTTTTACTCTATAATTATGAGCATCAAAAGGACTTTCTGTTTCAGAATCCCATGACATTAACCATAGTGCATATGAATAAGCATTAATTTTTTGTCTAAATTTTAAATATTTTTCTCTCATCTTAAAACCCCTCCTTATAATAACATTAGTGTCGCTAAACCCAAGTAAACAAACAAACTTAACATATCATTAATCGTCGTCATAAATGGCCCTGAAGCTACACTTGGATTAACATTATATTTCTTTAAAATTGCCGGAATAAAAGTTCCTGTTAAGGTTCCAACTATTAAACTAATAAATAAAGAAAGAGATACCACAAAACTAACACTTAAAATCTTTGTGTTATCATATTTTAAAATATATAAGAATGCATAAGTTGCGATAAAACCTACTAGTGCACACGTTAAACTATTAATTAAACCTATCACAATCTCTTTAAATAAATGTGGAGCTAGTTTAGCCTTCGGTTCCTTTGTGGTTTTAATAACTGTTGAAGCTAAAGATTGCGTACTTATATTACCTGCCATCGCAAGAATCATAGTTTGAAAATATGCCAACACCACTACAGCGCTAATAGTTTTTTCAAATAATGAAACAGTTGTTGAAGTGAAGATTGACAAAACCATTAAAACAGCTAACCAAGGAAAGCGTGATTTCGCTTTCTTATGAGCTTTAGTATTGACAGATTCTTCAGTAATAGCAGCTAAATTTCTATATTGTTCCAGCGTTTCTTCTTTTAATAAATCTAATGCATCTTCAGCAGTAAAGATTCCTTTTATTATTCCTTGTTTATCAACAATTGGTATCATTTCAAGGTCATAATGCTGAATCATATCAATTGCTTGATATATTGGTGTATCTTCTTTTAAAAAACGGTATTTAGTTAACATTAAGTTTTTTATCTTTCGTGGGGCACGAGCGATAATTAAAGTCTTTAAAGGGAGCACACCTAATAATTTGTTTTTCTTATCAACAACATAAAGATAATCAATCATTGTTGCATCTTCTGTTTTAGAAATAACATCATTCATCGCTTCTTTAACACCATAAGTTTCTCTTAAAGTTATATAATTATCTTTATAAAATTGTTTTAAAGGATTTTTCATAAAAACACCTCCACAAACAATATCGCAAGACCATAATATAACACAATCGCTAAAACATCTATTAGTGTCGCAATAAATGGACCACTTGCATTGGCAGGGTCAAATCCTAAATTTTTAAACAATTTAGGAACTATTGTTGAAAATAAAGATGTAATTATCATAAGTAAAAATAAAGTTATGCCTATTACACTGGCAAACAATAATGGATTTTCACTAAGGCTAGGATTAATGGTTATAAACAAAAGTGAAATAATAAATCCAACAACTCCTATCGCAAGACCTATATAAATAGAAGATATTAACTCTTCTTTAATATGTGTTTTATAAGGAGTATCATACTCTTGATTTATCACAATTAAGCTAGTTGAAATACTTTGCGTTCCAAAGTTTCCCGCAACCGCTAATATTAGCGGTTGAAAGGCAATTAAAATTGTATATTTAGAAATGATATGTTCAAATCCACTCATTACTAAAGCAATTGGTAGTGATAAAACTAATAATAGTAATAACCATGGTAATCTTGAAAAAGCACTTTTTACTAATGTTGTATCTAATAGTCCAAATAACCCTGTTAATTTTTGAACGTCTTCAATCGCTTCTTCTTCATAAATATCAATCGCATCATCAACCGTAATCATTCCTAAAAGTTCATGATTTTCATTTAAAACAGGCATTTGATAAATTCCTTCTTCTTGAATAATCATTGTTACATCATCAATATCATCATGATCAAAAACGAATGTGCTTGCGATATAAAGGTTTTCAATTGATAAAGGGGATTTAGCTTTAATTAGCGTTTTCAAAGGAACGATTCCTAAAAAAACTTCATTTTTATCAACAACGAATAAAGTTTGAATTGTCTCTACATCAGGAGCTTCTTTAATTAAAACTTTCATGGCATCCTTAACATCCATCCAAGGGTGAAGTGTAATAATATTAGTACTCATCCAAGCACCAGCTTCATCTTCTTCATATTCCCTTAAAGTTTCGATATCTTCTTTTATTTCTTCATCTAAATGTTGAATCCATTCATCGACTAATTCATCATCAACCTCTAAGGCAATATCCGTAATATCGTCTGGTTCCATTAAAGAAATAATTTCTCCTACTTCTTCATGTTCTAACTCTTCTAAAATTTCCCCAGCTTCACTTGGTTTAATATATGTTAAAAGTTCAGCTTTACTTTCACTTGAGAGTAATTCAAAAAACTCTTCTTGTTCAGATTCGTCTAATTCATTATAAAGTTGGCTTAAATCATAACCATGTAAACTTTCAAGATATTTTATTTTCTCTGTTTCATTTAAACTTTTATAAGGTTCTAACATAAATTCACCCACATTTAATTATACTAAAAACATAATTAAATATAAAGCCAATATAGAAAAAAGATAGCCATTGGCTACCTTTATATTATTTGTGTTGTAATTCATATAAACTATAATAAATTCCATTTTGAGCTAGCAATTCTTGATGGTTTCCACTTTCAACAATTTCACCTTGTTTGAGGACATAAATTCTATCTGATTTTTGAACAGTTGATAATCTATGTGCGACCACAATCATCGTAGAAATTTTCATCATTTTTTCTAGTGAATTTTGAATAATTTCTTCTGTTTCAGAATCAATATTCGCAGTCGCCTCATCAAGAATCATAATTGTTGGCTCATAAACTAACGCTCTTGCGAAAGATAGTAATTGCCGTTGACCAGTTGAGAAGTTATTTCCTCTTTCTCTTACTATGTGATCATATTTTTCTGGTAGTTTTTCAATAAAATCATGAGCTCCAACATATTTACTCGCATTGATAACTTTATCTAATGGTACTTCTTCATCCTTAAAGGCGATATTTGATTTAATTGAACCAGTAAATAAAAATACATCTTGAGGCATTTGGCCAATTTCTCTTCTTAAGGACTCAATTTTTATCTTTTTAATTGGTATGCCATCAATTAAAATTTCCCCTTTTTGAATATCATAGTTTCTTACAATTAAATTCATTATTGTGGTTTTACCTGAACCTGTCGCTCCCACAAACGCAACAGTATCATTAGGATTAATCTTAAATGAAACATCTTTTAAAACCCAAACTCCTTCAACATAATAAAACCACACATTCTTAAACTCAATTTCACCTTTGAAATCAACTAATTCTATTGCATCTGGAGCATCTTTAATTCCTGGTTCGGTATCTAAAACATCAAAGACTTTTTCCGCACTCGCAAAAGCGCTTTGTAAAATATTAAAGTCTTCTGATAGGTTTTGAAGTGGTCTAAAGAAATCATTGGCGTAATTATATAACATGACTAATGAAGCAACCAATGCTAGTAACATATCTTTATCAGTAACTTGTCCTAAATCAAGTAAAGATACAATATGAGAGCCCATATAATAAATTACGATTAATGATGCTAACATTGAAAGCAAATACATTGATGGTCTATATATCGCAAACATTAAAAGTTCTTTTAAGTGTTCGTTTCTTAAATTTCTACTATTTTGTTTAAATTCACCTTGTTTTTTTGCTTCTTGATTAAAAATTTGCGTAAGTTTAATTCCGCTTAAATTTTCTTGAAGATAAGCATTAACGTTTGTGTTTTCATTACGAACTTTACGATATTGATTCCTAGCCATTTTACGATACATAAATGTAAATACCGCTACAAATGGAATTGTAATTCCCATCATTAAAGTCGCTTTAACATTTAAGACTAACATAATGATAAACTGGACAATCATTAACATTAAATTTCTAATTAAGTTTATAATAACACTCGTATACATCTCACTTAAAGTATTAGTATCATTAGTGACACGAGTTACTAATTTACCAATTGGAATTTGATAAATTTGACCTAGTGATAACATTTCAATATGTTCAAAAACTTCACCACGAATTTTCCAAACAATTTTTTGCCCCGCAGTTTGTAGAAGCATTTGTTGGTAATAAATTACTACGATTATAATTAACAGTAATACAATAAAAATTGCGACAATTAAAGCGATTATCCACGCTTTTGTTGTTGGAGTGTAGATATCAGTTCCAACAACTCTAATAATAAAACCTAAAATCATTGGTGATAATGAATTTAAGGCGACATCTACTAAAATAAGCAACATCGCAATAATAAAATTACCTTGGTATGGTTTTGCATATTTTAAAAGTCTTCTAAAGATTTTTGAATCGTGTTTATATCTAGTTTGTTCTTGAAAATCACGCATTTCCCATCACCTTACTTTCTAAGGCTTGTCTATTAACCATTTCTTGATAAACACTACATCTTTTTAATAATTCATCATGACTTCCAATATCTAAAATGCGTCCTTGATCAAGTAAAATAATCTTATCTAATTTGCGTACTGTTGAAATTCTATGTGCAATTAAAATTGTTGTTTTACCTTTTCTTATTCTATTTAAATTAGAAAGAATTTGATCTTCTGTGTTAGTATCAACCGCACTTACTGAGTCATCTAAAATTAAAATTGGAGCGTCTTTAGCTAGCGCTCTTGCGATAGAAATACGCTGTTTTTGTCCACCAGAAACAGTTACCCCTCTTTCTCCTAAAATAGTATCAAATCCATCTTTAAAATCAATAATATTGTCATAAACATCTGATAATTTTGCAGCTTCATGAATTTTTTCTATATTCATATTTTCTTTTGAAAAACCAATATTTTCTTTGATTGTGGTTGAATATAAAAAGTTATCTTGTGGTACATATGCAATATTTTCTCTTACACACCTAGAGTGGAGTTGCATAATATCATGATTATCTAAAAAGATAGTTTGATTATCAACATTATAAATTCTTAAAAGTAAATCAACGAATGTCGATTTTCCACTTCCAGTTCTTCCTAAAATTCCAACTCGTTCACCTTCATTAATTGTTAAACTAATATTTTCTAAAACCTTTCTATCCGGTGCATCTGGATAACTAAAACTTAAGTTTTTGAAGGTAATCTTTCCTGTTAAAGTACAACTTTCAATTATTTCTTCAAATAATGGATAACTTAATAATCCTTTTTCATATTCTAATAATTTGTCATTATCTTTTAAGACTATTTTATATTCAAGTAATGGTTCATTTAAACTAACTTCTTCACTACCTTCATATATATTTTCTTCAAAGAAATTAAAATTCAATTTTTTAGCTTTTTTGATGTCAAATTCATTATTTGAATGTAGTATGTATACTTCCTTATCTTTTAAATCAAACTCTTTATCAAAAATAATTCGATAATTTACTTTATATTTTTTTAAATCCCCTCTTTTTTCTATTAATGCTACTTCGCTATAGGGAACAAATTTATCAACATAATAATCAATTATATTTTCTCCATCAATAATTAATGGTTTAGAATCTAAAAATTGTTCTACTCTTTGGTAACTTGCGGAAGATTGACTTCTCATATTCGCAAATCTTGTAAGAGCCATTACCGGCCAAACAAGTGTACCAAATAAAGCAAAAAACTCTGTTAATTGACCAATTGTAAGTGCTGCTGGATTATAAATTATTATTAATGCTCCAACTCCCATTAAAGTTATCATAGTTAAACTAATGAATACCGAAATAATAATATGAAACCAAATCATAGTTTTCACAAAATCCATATGTTTGTTATAAAAATCATCGTTCTTTAATTTAAAATTAAATGCTTCTTTAACTTCTTTAACAAAGGCCTTAATAACGCTTAACCCAGAAAAACTTTCTTGAGTAAAATCATTCATCTCTTCAAATGAATCTTGACGCGCTCTAAAACGCATGCGCATCTTTTTCGCAATAAAGAAAGCGGCAATTGCTAAAAAAAACAGTGGAATTGCTGATAATAATGTTAATCTATAATCCATTGTAAACATTCTTATTAAAACTAAAGTTCCTA
>JAAZKC010000098.1 GCA_012800005.1 Acholeplasmataceae bacterium
AACATAGTACTTATCATTATCTTTTAAAATATATGTATCAAGATTTAAAGAATCAATAATTTCTATATCTTTTTTAAGAGATTCTCCTTTTTTTAAATTATAAATAATTGTTTTACCATTTATAGTTAACATCACAGTCGCATTTCTTAAAATATCAACACCATAAGAGTCTACATCAAATATTAACTGATTAACAATTTTATTTTTGCCATTTATTAGAAAAATTCCATACTCCATTTCAAGGGCAAATAGTCCACCATCAATTATTGTAACATCACGCGGCATTCCAAAATCAAATTCTAAAGGTGTAATGGTTTTTAAATTATTACTGATTCCTCCATTAGATGACTTTTCATCAAGAACTTTTGTTTCTTTATCAATTTTTTTATAACCAATAACATTGTCCCAACCTATAGGAAACTGGTCGTTTTTCGGCATAAGAAAACCAATTATAATATTTAATTCTACAACTTTTTCTCTTTTTTTAGAGATTTCATAAAGAACATATTTATATTTACATTTTTTTACCCCATCAATAAAATCATATTCTTTACTATCATTAGGAAGTTCTTTTATATAAAGAGTTAAAATGTTGCCATTTTCTAAGAAATACCATGACTTCATATTTTCTTCAAATTGATAATAGGTATAAAACTTTCCGTCTTTAAATAAAGTAATACCTTCTGAATTAGACATATATTCATATTTTTTAACCTTGTTTAAATTAGGACTTATTAATAAATCTTCTTCTTGGACTTCTTCAAGTAGGTCATAATCCTTAAAATAATATTTTTCCTTTTCTTGATATGAACCCTCAATTAATTCGCGAACAATTATTTCATTATAATTAAATTGAAAATCAAAGGTGAGACCTTTTTCTAGTGTCAAAAGTTTTTTTCCTGTTTTATAACTAAATACCAAGTATTCATTAGTGTTATTTATTAGTAAATACTGTCCATTTAAATTTATGAAATTAGTTGTTGTTTTATCAAATTGTAAAAACTCCTCAAGCTCAACATGATAAATACTAAAATCATTAAACACTATCACAAATTCATTCATTTGTGATATTTCAGCATCGTAATTTAAAGTCTTATGCGACATACTTACTTTAGGTGTCATCATTTCAGTAAATTTCTTTGGAAAGGCATCTTTCATTACAAACTTTTTTGTAGAACCAGAGCACCCAAACAATAAAAAACTAAATAAAACTAAAATAATAAGTCTTTTTTTCATGTTTTTATCTCCCTTTTTTATATTTGAATCATCTACTTTAAAAATACCATTTTTTCATATAAAAAACAATATATACTTAACTAGAAATAAAAAAACATCCTTTTTTGGATGCCTTTTTTACTGCTTTTTTTCTTTCTTATCAAGACCGTAGCGTTTTTGGAATCTTTCAACTCTACCTGCAGCTTGAACAAATGTTTCTTGTCCTGTATAAAACGGATGACATTTCGAACATGTGTCTACCTTAATTTCTTTTGCGGTAGAACCAACTTCAAATTCTTCACCACAAGTTGTACATCTAACTTTAACCATTTGATATTTTGGATGTATTTTTGCTTTCATAACCTTTTCTCCTTCCGCCATGAACTTTACGTTCATAGTAAGTACGCTCATTTATTATAACATAAAGACCAATCTTGTCAAATGTTTTTTCCCGCCTTTTTTGGTTTTTAAATTTAAATCTCTTTATCTTCGGTAAACCAACCTTCACTAATTTTTAAAAATCTACTCGCAATAATTCCTGTTAAGACTCCTGCTGGAATACTTAAAACAAGCATAATTGGTGCATAATATATTACAACATCGCTAAATAGTGAACTTGCCGCAAGTAATTGTCCTACTACATGCATTACACTAGATATTATACTTACCGCAACTATACTAAATTTATTAATAAGTCTAAATAAAACTATTGTGATTATTGAAAACACTCCACCACTTAAACTTAACATAAATGTTGGTCCAAACCCTGATGGACTAAGTAACCCTACAATAATGATTCTCAAGACCCCCACAACTATTCCTTCCACTGGTCCATATGCAAAAGCTACAATAAGAATAATAATGTTAGCAAATCCTATCTTAAAGGCAGTTCCCGGTATTATTG
>JAAZKC010000099.1 GCA_012800005.1 Acholeplasmataceae bacterium
AATTTGTTGTATAATACTATCAGTATTATTAATTAGGAGAACTTATGAAAAAATTATTAAAAGGTGAAATTCCTAATCATTTAGCGATTATTTTAGATGGTAATGGAAGATGGGCTAAAAAATGGGGAATGCCAAGAACTTATGGACATAAAAAAGGGGCAGAAAATATTTTCAAGATTGCTTCTTTATGTGATAAACTTGGAATAAAAATGTTAACTGTTTATGCTTTTTCAACAGAAAATTTTAAAAGACCAAAAGAAGAAGTTGACTATTTAATGAACCTTCCTAAATTATTAGAAGAAGAAAACAAAGATAGATTTACTAATCATAATATCGTAGTTAGACAGGTAGGAAGAAAGGAAAAAATTCCTAAGAGCCTAAAAAATATGTTTGATAATCTTTATGAAAAAACAAAAGACCATACAGGGTTACAGTTAAATATCGCTTTTGATTATGGTTCATATTATGAACTTGATGATGCGATAAAAAGAATGATTAAAGATAATAAAAAATCATTTCATAGTAAAGATATTTATCCTTATTTGTTTGTAAGTGAGCCAGTTGATTTATTAATTAGAACTTCAGGCGAACAAAGATTATCTAACTTTTTACTTTATCAAGTTAGTTATGCGGAACTTTATTTTACTAAAAAGCATTGGCCCGCTTTTGATAAAAAAGAATTATTTAAGGCAATCAAAGAATATCAAAGAAGAAATAGAAGATTTGGAGGCTTATAATGAAAAAAAGAATTATCACAGGCTCTATTTTAATCTTAATTTTAACGCCTATCTTTATACTAGAACCACTGATGCCGTTATTTTTAGTGGTGATGTTTTTATTTGCGGGAATGGCTAGTTATGAAATAATGACGCTTAAAAAAGAAGAACATACTCCAATCTTTATAACGGTAATTGTGATTATCTTAACATTAATAACTACCGCAGCGGCTTCACTTTGGATGAGTAAAGGTTTAGTTAATGATAAATACAGTGATTTTTTTAATAAAGTTAAAGAATATGACTTTTTTCCTGTGCTTGCGGTAGCGCCATTTGTGATAATGGGCCTCTTTATTACGACACCTAAATTTAAAATAGAATTATTAGCTAGAGCGATAATTTCTATTATGTACGTTGGTTTAGCTTTCGCTAGTTTAATTACGATAAGATTAATGGATGTTTCAATAATTGTATATTTGTTTTTAATTACTATTTTAACTGATACATTTGCTTACATTTTTGGTTCAAAATTTGGTAAAACCCAAATGAGTAAAAACATTTCCCCTAAAAAAACTTGGGAAGGAGCGATTGCGGGAACGGTGATTGCGACTATCTTAGCGGGATTGTTTGGCTTATTTTTAGGTCCTGCTTCAGCTAGTTCTAATTATAATAGTATTCTTTCAATATTTTCTAGTTTAGGAACTAAAGAAAAATACATTCAAGCTTTAGTAATGATTCCTCTTACATTTTTTTCATCAATAATTGCTCAAATTGGTGATTTAGTTGGCTCAAAACTCAAAAGATCTTATGATATTAAAGATTTTGGCACGATTTTTCCGGGTCATGGTGGAGTCATGGATAGATTTGATAGTGCTTTATTTGTGTCAATGTTTTTAGTAATAGTGTTTATGCTTATTAGTTTTGCGTTTCCTCTTTCAGAGGTAATTATATTTTAAAAAACATGAAAAATATCTACATATTAGGTACTACAGGTACGATAGGCCTCCAAGCTTTAGATGTAGTTAGACTTCATCAAGATAAGTTTAATGTAGTAGGTCTATCCTTAGGAAAAACTAAAGAAACTGAACATATTAATATTATTAGAGAGTTTTCTCCTAAAGTTGTTCATTTAAGAGAAGGACTAGATATTAAAAAGTATCAAAGTTTATTTAAAGATGTGACATTTTATTATGGAGATGAAGGTTTAATTGAATTTGTGAAGTATCCAACAAAAGGTTATCTTTTAAATGGAATTTCTGGTTCAAGCGGCTTACTTCCAACCATTGAAGGCATTAAAAGTGGTAAAGATGTCTTGCTTGCGAATAAAGAGTCCCTTGTGATGGCGGGAGATATTATTAAGGAGTTATTAAAAAAACATCAAGTTAAACTAATTCCAATTGATTCAGAACATAGTGCTATTTTAGGGTGTTTGAGAGGAGAAAAGTTAAAAGAAGTGGAGTCAATTACGATTACTGCTAGTGGGGGTTCATTTAGAGATTTAACTAAAGAAGAGTTAGAAAATGTTACTTTAGCTGACGCGCTAAAACATCCAAACTGGCAAATGGGACCTAAAATAACTATTGATAGTGCGACGATGGTTAATAAAGGATTAGAAGTAATTGAAGCGCACCATTTATTTAACCTACCTTTTGATAAGATAAAGACCACCTTACATAAAGAATCAATTATTCATGGGCTTGTGACATTTAAAGATGGTTCTACTAAGGCAGTGATGAGTAATCCAGATATGAGAATGCCCATATTATATGCGATGAGTTATCCCAACCATTTAGATTTAGGATTAAAGAAACTAAACTTCGACTCACTTAGCTTAACATTCGAAAAGATTGATACAAAGAGATTTCCTTTGTTGGAATATGCTTATATTGTTGGTAAAAAAGGTGGTTTATATCCAACAGTTTATAATGCCGCGAATGAGGCTTTAGTTAATTTGTTTTTGCAAGAAAAAATTAAATTTGTAGATATTGAAACTATTCTTATTAAGACCATTGATGAGTTTCATAGTAACATTAAAAATCCTTCATTAGAAGAAATTATTAAGACTGATGAAGAGATTAAAAGAAAGGTATATAGTAATTATGGATTTTTTAATTAATTTATTGGCGTTTATATTTTCGCTTAGTTTAATTGTGGCGGTTCATGAACTTGGACATTTAATTTTTGCCAAAAGAGCAAAAATTTTATGTTTTGAATATTCAATTGGAATGGGACCGCTTATTTATAAGAAAAAAGGTAAAGAAACAGACTTCGCTATTAGGGCGATTCCTATTGGAGGGTTTGTTTCAATGGCCGGTGAAGGACTTCAAGATGCGTTTTTAAAAAAAGGAATGAAAATTGGAATCAATTTAGAAGAAGGGCATATTAAAGAGATTGTTTTAAATCCTGCGCTTCCTTATGAAAAAGCTTTAACTGTTGAAGAGTTTGATGTTTATGGGGAAAAGGATAACGAGTTATTTATTAGTGGTTATGTTGACTCTAATTTAGAAAGATTTGTTGTATTAGAAGATGCGAAATATCTTATGACTGAAACTAAAACTCAACAAATATCGCCATATAATAGATCTTTTGAATCAAAGAAGTTTTTACCTAAATTTTTAACATTAATTGCAGGGCCGTTTTTTAATTTTATTTTAGCCTTTTTACTGTTTTTCATTGTAGTATCTTTTACTGGTAAACCCCAAAATTCTAATGTTATTGGTGGAGTTATGGATAAATCGCCAGCATTAAAGGCGGGACTTTCTAATGGCGATAAAATTACTAAAATTGGCGATAAAGATGTTACAAATTGGGAAACTTTAGGAATAAGTATTGCAGCATTAGAAAATTATGAAAATGTCAAAGTAGAATATATTAAAAAAGGGGAAACTAATATAACTACTGCATATGTTAATTTTAGAGTTGATGTTAGTCAATTAGGAATTTCTAATACCAATAAAAAAGGAGAAGTTTTAATAAATCCTTTAGGGGCGGAAATTGGTTTAGTCGCAGGAAATATAGAAGATAAGCTACAGCCGGGGGATATTATTACTCATATTACATATAAAGATGAAAGAGTAGAAATTACTTCGTGGGCAGATATTGTTAAGTTTACTGAAAAATTAGATGGTGGACAAGCTCAAATTACTTATTTAAGAGGGGAAGTTAGTAAGGATGTTTATATTACAGTTTGGGAGCGTCAGGTCCTAAAGAGTCAAGGTGTTGATGCTGCTGATATTCTTATAGGTGTAAGCCCTAATTATAAATATGATTTTTTATACAGCCTAACGCAACCATTTAAAGATGTTTATAATTCTTTTTATCAAGTTTTAATGGTTGTAGGATTTTTATTTGGCGGCTCTAAACAAATTGGAGTTGGTGATTTAAGTGGTCCTGTGGGAATATTTAAAATAGTGGGATTTTATGCGAGTGGCGGAATATTATCATTATTAGCGTTTATTGCGTTTTTAAGTGTTAATATTGGCATTATTAATTTACTACCAATTCCGGCATTGGATGGTGGAAGAATTTTATTTATTTCCATAGAAGCCGTCACAAGAAAGAAAATCCCTAGAAAAGTAGATGCGATAGTTAATAATGTTTTCTTTGTGTTATTGTTGTTGCTTTTATTGTTTGTTACATTTAAAGATATAGTGAGGTTATTTTAATGAGTATTTTTACAAAGCGCGGAGATGAAGGTTCTACCGACCTTATCGGTAAAAGAGTTAAAAAGTCAGATTTAAAAATTCATATTGTTGGTGAACTTGATGAACTTTCAGTAAGAATGGCTGATTTTTTAGTTGCCTGCAAAGATGAAACTTTAAAAGAAGAGGTAAGAATAATTGATGGCGTATTATATAAAATCGCAGCGATTGTCACAGATGTAAATAAAAAATTTAATTTAGAGGTTAGTGATGAAGATATTTTGTTTTTAGAAGAAAGAATTAATGAAATGGAAGAAAAAACGCCTGTATTAAGAGAATTTATTACTTATGAGGGGGAACTTTCCGCTATTAAGGCTTTTGGTTTAAAAACTCAAACACGCGCTTTAGAAAGACTTTTAGTAGAAGATAAACTACCAGAAAAAGTATATAAATATATAAATAGATTAAGTGATTATTATTTTGTGTTAGGTAGATATATTAATTTTAAGGCTAATTTTGAGGAAAGGAAGCGAAAGTTATAATAAGAAAAAGATATTTGTTTACTTGTTGAACAATATCTTTTTTATTAGTTATTTGCATGGTTTCGCTTTAATATATTTATTATTCGTGGTTTAATATAAGTATAGAGATATTGTTATAAATGAAAGGAAATGAAATGAAAAAAATAGTAATTGGAGTTATTGGTGCCGATGTTCATGCTGTTGGTAACAAAATAATTGAATATACTTTAAAAGCTGAAGGTTTTGAAGTAATTAATATTGGCGTTCTTTCAAGTCAAGAAGATTTTATTAATGCGGCAATTGAAAGTGCTGCGGATATGATTTTAGTTTCATCTTTATATGGTCATGGAGAAATGGATTGTAGAGGCTTAAGAGAAAAATGTGTTGAGGCCGGTATTGGTGATATTATCCTTTATGTTGGTGGTAATATTGTAGTTGGAAAACAAGAGTTTAAAGATGTTGAAAAACGTTTTTTAGACATGGGTTTTGACAGAGCATTCCCCCCAAACACTCCAATTGAAAAAATAGTTCCAATTATTAAAGCTGAGCTTTATAAAAATGAATAATATTTTATTGGTTGATTTTGGTTCAACATTTACAAAAGCGACATATATAAATATTAAAGAAGAAATTTTACTTACAGCACAAAGTTATTCTACTGTGGAAGAAGATATTCGTATTGGTTATCAAAATGTTTTAGCCTCTTTAAATAAAAAAGCTAAGAAGACTTTAACTTTTGATAAAGTTATTGCTTGTTCCTCAGCTGCTGGTGGTCTTAAAATGGCTGCGATAGGGTTAGTTCCAGAATTAACTGTAGAGGCTGCCAAAAGGACTTGTATGGGAGCTGGAGCTAAGGTGGATTTAGTCTTTTCATATAAATTAATTAAAAGAGATATAGAAAAGATTAAAGAAAACAAAATTGATATTATCCTACTTTCAGGGGGAACTGATGGCGGTAATAAAGAAGTTGTGTTACATAACGCAAAATTATTAGCGGAAAGTAGTTTAGATATTCCTATTATTTATGCTGGAAATAGAGATCTTCAAGATGAGATTGTAAGTTTATTTCCAAATAAAAATGATTTATATATTTGCGAAAATATTATGAAACATATTAATACTTTATCATTTGATGATGCGAAAGAAAAAATAAGAGAAGTTTTCTTAAAAAAGATTATTTTCGCTAAAGGAATTAAAAAAATAGAAACTGAAATTGACCGTGTTATTTTTCCCACTCCTGAGGCAGTATTAAATGCGGCAACATTACTTTCTTTAGGAACAGTTGAAGAAGAAGGTTTAGGAGATTTAATTTTGGTGGATGTTGGTGGGGCAACTACGGATATTTATTCAATGAATTATGGACTTCCTAAAAAGGTTGAAATAGTGATGAAAGGCTTAGAAGAGCCATATTCTAAAAGAACTGTTGAAGGTGATTTTGGGATGCGCTATTCTGCATTAGGAGTAGTAAGTAAGATAAGTGAAAAAGAAATAAAAGAATATTTAAAATCTGGAATTGATTTAGTTAAAGAAGCAAAAAAAAGAGTAAGTAATCCTAGTTTTATACCTATTAGTGAATATGATAAATTAGTGGATAATATAATTGCGAAATATGCAGTAAGTGAAGCAGTTAAAAGACATGTGGGGAAAATAGAGCCTTATTATACATCGATGGGAATGATGTATTATCAAATAGGAAAAAACTTACAAGATGTTAAGTTAGTTATTGGAACTGGCGGAGTAATTGTAAATAGTAGTGATAAATGGAGCATTTTAGAAAGTGTTGCTGGTGAAGGTGGTATTGATTTAAGGCCAGTAAATCCAGAGTTCGCAGTTGATGAAAGGTATTTGTTATCAAGTATGGGATTACTCGCAACTTTAGATAAAAATTTAGCATTAAGATTAATGAAAAAATATATAGTAAAGAGGGATATTAATGAAACTAAGAAATAAAAAGTGGACTGAAGAAGAATTTTTACAAGTTAGAAAAGAAGTTTTAGCTTCTTGGAAGACTGGTAGTAATCCGCTTCTTAATTTAGATAAGGCAGTTGAAAGATTAAAGAAAGTTCCTGATCATAAAAACTTTTCTTTAAAGTTAATGAAAGCTAAAAAAGAAAGAAGAACTTGTATTCAACCAAGAGCGGGAGTTGCTTTATTAGAAGAACATATAAGTTTATTAAAGCATTTGGAAGAAGCAGGAGCTGACTTTTTACCAACTACAATTGATTCTTACACAAGACAAAACCGTTATGAAGAGGCGGAAAGAGGCATTGAAGAAAGCAAAAGATTAAATAGATCAATGCTTAATGGTTTTCCGGCGGTTAACTATGGGGTTAGTGTTTGTGCGAGAGTTTTAGATGAGGTAAATTTACCCCTTCAGGCGAGACATGGAACTCCTGATTCAAGATTGCTTGCGGAAATAATTCATGCGGCAGGTTGGACAAGTAATGAAGGTGGAGCAATTTCTTATAACTTGCCTTATGCGAAAAATGTTAGCGTTCATGATTCAATTCTTTATTGGCAATATTGTGATAGATTAGTTGGTTATTATGGTGATAGAGGTATTACTATTAATAGAGAACCATTTGGCCCTTTAACAGGAACATTAGTTCCCCCTTGTATTACAAACGTAGTAGGAATAATTGAAGCTTTACTTGCGGCTGAACAAGGTGTTAAAAATATTACTGTTGGTTATGGAATGGGTGGAAACTTAATTCAAGATATCGCTGCGATGCAAGCACTAGAAGAACAAACCAATTTTTATTTAAAGAAATATGGCTACAATGATGTTTTTGTTACTACAGTTTTTCATCAATGGATGGGAGGATTTCCTGCTGATGAGGCTGAGGCGATGGGATTAATTGCTTATAGTTCAGCTGTTGCGCAAATGGCAGGAGCCACCAAAGTAATTACGAAAACTCCACTTGAATCAATTGGAATTCCTACAAAGGAAGCTAATGCAAGCGGAATTAAAACTTCTAAATTAGTTGTTCAACTGTTAAAAGATCAAAAATTTCCAAAATCAAAAGAGTTAGAAGAAGAAAAAAATCAAATAAAAAAAGAAGTTGATAGTCTTTTATACCATACATATAAATTAGGTGATGGTGATTTAGCGATTGGAACAGTTAAGGCATTTGAAATGGGAATTATCGATATACCATTCGCTCCTTCTAAATTTAATAAAGGCGCAATGTTACCAGCAAGAGATAATGAAGGTAACATTAGAATTTTAGAATTTGGTAATTTAGGATTAAGTGATGAAATTAAAGATTTTCATAAAAAGAAATTAGAAGAAAGAGCTAAATTTGAAAATAGAGAAGTATCATTTCAAATGACAGTAGATGATATTTACGCAGTAAGTAACGGAGTTTTAGTAGGGAGGAAGGATGGGAATAAAAAATGAAAATAAAAGATGTTTTGTTTACTAAAAGTTACACAGGGTTTTATTTTGATGATCAAAAAGCGATTAAAAAGGGAGCAACTTTAGATTGTTTTAATTATGAAGGAAATCCAGTAACACCTGGATTTACAAGCGTAAGACAACCAGGTGAAGCTATCTCAATTCAACTTGTATTAGAAAATGGTTTAGTTGCGAAAGGCGATTGTGCTGCAGTTCAATATTCAGGTGCAGGAGGAAGGGATCCACTCTTTTTAGCTGATGAAAATTTAGAAATCTTAGAAAAAGAAATTAAACCATTATTACTTAAGTTAGATTTGCATGAATTTAAGAAAAATGCTGAATATTTTGACAAATTGATAATCGGTGGTAAAAAGCTTCATACAGCGATTAGATATGGAGTTACTCAAGCGTTATTAAGCGCCGCTGCATTAGTAAAAGGAATTACTATGGCTGAAGTAATTAGAAAAGAATATGATATTAAAGGTGCTTATGAATATGTGCCAATTTTCACTCAATCAGGAGACGATAGATATATAAATGCTGATAAGATGATTATTAAAGAAGTTGATTTATTACCACATGGTTTATTTAATAGTGTAGAAAAACTTGGCAAAAAAGGTGAGAAAGCTTTAGAGTATGTAACTTGGTTAAAAGATAGAATTTTCACTCTTAAAAAAGATTATAGACCAATTATTCAAATTGATGTTTATGGTACAATAGGGTTGGCATTTGATTTAGATATCAATGCGATGACTGATTATATGATTAAACTAGAAAAAGCTGTTAGTCCATTAGCGCTTCAAATTGAAGGACCAGTGGATGCAGATAGTAAAGAAGCAACAATGAAATATTTAAAAGAACTTCGTAAAGCATTAGAAAAGAAAGGTTCTAAGGTGAAGATTGTTGCGGATGAATGGTGTAACACACTAGAAGATATTAAATATTTTGCTGATAATAAGGCAGGCCATATTTTACAAATAAAAACTCCAGATTTAGGAGGAATTAATAATACTATTGAAGCTGTCTTATATTGTCATGAAAAAGGTATTGGTGCTTATGTTGGTGGAACTTGTAACGAAACTAATGTAAGTGCGGAAATCACAACTCATATCGCTGTAGCGACAAAAGCTTTACAAATTTTAGCGAAGCCAGGTATGGGTGTAGATGAAGCTTTAATGATTATTAAAAATGAAATGAATAGATTATTAGCGTTAGTTAATAGAAGGTGATTATATTGAAAAAAGGTGTTGCGGGAACAAAAGAAAGTAGCGATTGTTTAGTTGTTGTTGAAAAACATGAAGGAATTTTGGTTATAGTAGAGTCTATTGTTAAAGATTTTTTTGGTGACCATATTGAAAATTTAGTTAAAAAAACATTAAAAGATTTAAAAATTGATAATTTAAAGGTTACAGTAGATGATATGGGAGCCTATGATTTTACGATTAAAGCTCGCCTGCTTACAGCTATTGAAAGATTAGGTGATTAGCGTGAAAAGAAGTTTACTTTTTATTCCAGGAAATAATCCTTCAATGATACAAAATGCGATTGTTTTTGAAAGTGATGCGGTTATTTTCGATTTAGAAGATGCCGTTTCTAACGAAGAAAAAGATTCTGCAAGAATAATTGTTAGTGAGTTTATCAATTATTCTTTTGGATTTAACAAAGAAATAATTGTAAGAATTAATCCGGCTGATACACCTTATTATTTAGATGATTTAAAACTAATTGTTTCAGAAAAACTAGATACAATTATGTTACCTAAAGCAACCGAAAAAACAGTAAGGGATTTAGCATTAAAGTTAGATGAAATTGAAGAAGAAAAGAAAATTACTAAACGAATTAAAATAATTCCAATTATTGAATCAGCAAAATCTGTCTTACAAATTGAACGTATTGCCCCACTTCCAAGAGTATCGGGAATGTTACTTGGTGCTGAAGATTTATCATTAGATATGGGAATTATTAGAACTAAAAAAGGTGACGAAATTAATTATGTTAGATCTAAACTCGCAATCGCCTGTAAAGCTTATGATATAGATGCGATTGATACACCTTTTACAGATGTTAATGATGATGATGGTTTAGAAGAAGACACTAAAAGAGCTAAACTGCTTGGCTTAAATGCGAAAAGTTGTATCCATCCACGTCAAGCAAGCATTATAAATAGCGTGTTTTCTCCAAGTTCTTTTGATATTGAATATGCTAAAAAGGTTTTACTTGGTTATGAGGAGGCCCAAAAAGTCGGTTTAGGTGTTTTTAGTTTAGAAGGTAAAATGATTGATAAGCCAATTATTGAAAGAGCGATGAGGGTTATTGCTAAAGCAAAACGCTTTGGACTTTGAGGTGGAATATGAAAAATAGTTTAAATAGATTTGTGCCAAAAGGCTTTAAACCTTTTGTAAGTTCTAATTATTATAAAACATTAAATATTGAAGTTAAACCTCCAGTTAAACGAAGAAAAAACAAAGATATTATTTTTGGTTCTTTAAGTGAGATTATTGAAAAACTTGATATTAAAGATGGGATGACTTTATCATTCCATCATCACCTAAGAAATGGTGATTATGTAATGAATGATGTTTTAAAAGAAGTCTTTAAAAAAGATATTAAAAATATTACTATTGCCCCATCTTCAATATTTCCAGTTCATGAGCCAATAGTTAAATATATTAAAGAAGAAAAAATAACTAAAATTTATACTGATTATCTTAATGGACCTGTCGCAGAAGCAGTTCAAGAAGGTCAGTTAAAAGAGTTATTAATTATGCAAACTCATGGTGGTAGACCAAGAGCAATTGAATATGGTGATTTAGTTATTGATGTAGCATTTATTGCGGCATCATGTGTTGATAAATTAGGTAATTCTAGTGGCAAATATGGCAAAAGTGCTTTTGGGTCAATAGGTTATGCAATACCTGATGCATTATATGCAAAAAAGGTTGTCATAATTACTGATAATTTAATAGATAAACATACACCTGATTATGATATTAGTGGAGAATATGTGGATTATATAGTTACAGTAGAAAGTATTGGTGCTCAAGAAAATATTGTTTCTGGAACAACAATGATTACTAAAGACCCAATTGGCCTAAAGATTGCGAAAGATACGGCAACTCTACTAGATAAACTGGGAATGATTAAAGAAGGCTTTAGTATGCAAACAGGTGCTGGCGGAGTTAGTTTGGCTGTTGCAAAAGAAATTAGGACAATAATGGAAAATCGCCATATAACGGGTTCTTTTGTTAGTGGTGGAATTACAGGATACTTTGTGACGATGCTTGAAAATCATTTAGTAGAAAAATTATATGATGTTCAATGTTTTGATCTTTGGGCAGTTTATTCTTCAAGTAAAAACGATAATCATATAACCATTTCAGCATCAAAATATGCGAACCCCTTTAACCATGAGGCGGTTATTAATGATTTAGATATTGTAATATTAGGTGCGACTGAGATTGATGTTGATTTTAATGTTAATGTGACAACTGATTCATATGGAAAAATTATTGGCGGTTCTGGTGGACATGCGGATGCAGCACATGGAGCTAAAATAACAGTTATTGTTACTCAACTTGTGAAAACTAGAATACCTATTATTAAAGAAAAAGTTACCACAATAACAACACCTGGTGAAGATATTGATATTTTAGTTACTGATAGAGGAATCGCAATTAATCCAAAAAGACAAGATATAATTGAAGTATTAAGCAAGTGCAATAATTTAAACTTAATGGCAATTAACGAACTTAAAGAAATTGCCCACAAACTTACAGGAATTCCAAGAGAACTTCCTCATATTAAGGAAGTTGTTGGGGTCGTCGAATACCGTGATGGGACAATAATTGATAGTATTTATAAACCTTATAAAAGAAAGTAGGTAAAAAAGATGGATATTCTTTTGGCAAGAGAAAAAAGAAATGAAACAATAAAAAAGTTAATGAATGAATACAGTGTAATTGTATCTTTAAAAGGAAACATTCCTGGTGAAAACAAAAATGTAGTTACAGCTAAAAGGTTAATGTATGTGATTGATAAAGAGATAAAAAATGTTTTACCGTTTAATAAAAGGGAAGACTTTAATTCGATTGCGGGAGATTATAAACTTTATTTAATGAATCATGTTGATTCGGTGGAAATTAAAAAAACTTTAATCCAACTAGAAGAAACACATCCTTTAGGAAGGTTTGTTGATATTGATGTCTATACAAATAAAGGTCAAATTTCAAGAGCTTATTTAGGATATGAAAAAAGAAAATGCATGATTTGTGAAAAAAATGCTTTCGTTTGTATGCAAGAAAACCGTCATAGTCTTGAAGAAATTAAGGCAGCAATGCAAAAAGGCTTAAAAAACTTCTTCGAAAGCACACTAGAAAAAGGAATTATTTATGCTTTTGAAAAAGAACTAAGTTTACATCCTAAGTTTGGTTTAGTAACCCCATATTCCGATGGTTCACACAAAGATATGAATTATGAAACAATGGTAAAATCCCACACGGCCATTATTCCTTATTTAGTTAAAATGTATGATATTGGCTATGAAACAAATAATTTAGATGAGGGATTTAAAAAAGCAAGAAAAGTTGGTCGTGATGCTGAGGTGGTAATGTTTAAAGCATCAGGTGGTGTAAATACTTATAAAGGCGCAATTTTTTTAGTGGGAACATTTTCTTTTGCTTTAGGTTATTTTCATCAAACGCTAAAAGAAGATGTAAGAGAAATTATTAAATATGTTAGTAGAGACATTTTAAAAGAATTAGCTGAAAATCCTGACACATTTGGTATTAAAGCATATCAAAAATATAATGTGTATACTGCAAGACACGAAGTTTATTATGGTTTACCTTCGGTTTTAAAAGCGTATCACTATTTAAAGAAATTTCCAACAGATGATGAAATAGCGCTCACAATGACTTTAATAAATATTATTTCTAATAAAAATGATACAGTAGGATTAAAGCGCGCTAAAAGTTTTGATAAATATTTTGAAGCGTCAAACAAAATTGAAAAGATTAAAACATCAGCACTACCACCAAATGAAATATTATTTTCAATACATTCATTTGTGATTACTTCAATTTTTTCTTTATCATATGTTTTAATCTTTTCAATTTTGTTTGACGCTTCAAAATATTTA
>JAAZKC010000100.1 GCA_012800005.1 Acholeplasmataceae bacterium
ATATCTGTTTGTTTTTTAAAAAGTTCAAACATTTTTTCAGTAAACTCATTTTCGGAGAAAAATGTTTTTAGCAACATATCGCCTTGTTCATTTCCTAAATTTTGTAAAATATAGTTCATAATTCCGGCATTTTCCATAATTTCATCATATAAAAATGAAATGATTTTTTTTAGTAAAACTTCTGTTTGGCCCTCTTCTCTTTCTAACATAAGCTTTAAAAGAACATTTTTTAATTCTTCTACAAAACCTTCGCATACAATTTTAAAAAGTTGATTCTTAGAACCGAAATAGTAGTTAACTGAAGCAATGTTTACATAACTTGCATCCGCAATTTTCTTAATTGTAACATCAGGATTTTTCTTAAGTAATTCCCTAGTTACCTCTATAATGTGCTTTTGAATATCTGTTGGTTTCATTTTTTCCCCTGCCTTTTTTTAATACCGACACTTAATTATACCTCATTTTAATTGCTTTTTAAAATATGTGTTTCAATTTTGCATTTAAATAAAATCTTTTACAAATGTTTTTAGTTAATTTTTAAATTATCACTTTATTTGAATATGATTATACAATTATATAAACTATTATATAGGTGAGTAATTATGAAATTAAGTGATTTAAAAATTAATGAGTCATTAAAAGTCACTTCTATTAATGCAAGTTCAGATATAAAACATAAGTTAAACGATTTAGGAATTACTAAGGGTGTCATTATTACTTTGACAGGCATTTCTCCACTAGGAGATCCATATCATATCTATTTAAGGGGTTATCGTTTAGCGATAGAAAAATCATTGCTATCTTATATAGATGGTGATAAAATATGAAGATTGTTCTAGTTGGAAATCAAAACAGTGGGAAAACCACTTTGTTTAATGTTTTAACAAAAAAACATCAAAAGATTGCGAACTTTCCTGGGGCAACAGTTGATATTATGGAAGGTTTTACTAATGATAAATCTTTAGAGATAATTGATTTACCTGGAATATATTCTTTAACGCCTTATTCTAAAGAACAGGAAACAGCATTATCATTTTTATTATATGAAGAATATGATTTAATTTTAAATGTTGTTGATTCTACTTCTTTAGAAAGAAGTTTATATTTAACAACTCAACTTCTTGATTTAAATAAACCAATGGTTGTGGCGTTAAATATGACTGATTTGCTTAAAGATACTGGTTTAAACATTCATATTAAAACACTGGAAAGACGCTTAGGTATCTCTTTTGTTCAAATTAGCGCACATAAGAAAAAAGGCATTCAAGACTTACTTTGTTTAATTGAACAAAATGATTTTTTAAAGCCTAAAAGCGTGAAACTTTTTGATGATGATATTGAGGTGTCAATTAATAAAATCACTAGTTTCGTTGATTTTGAATTTAAACGTTATTATGCAATAAAACTTTTAGAAGATGAAAAGCCTTTTATTGGGGAAGTTATTGAAGAAAGAAAGAAATTAGAAGAAAAATATGGTGTTGATATTTATGAGGTTTTCGCAGAAAAAAGATATAATTTTATTGAAAATTTATTAAAGATTGCTACTTCTAAATTAACTAAATATGATAAAAGAACGATTAAACTCGATAATATTTTATTAAATAAATATTTAGCTATTCCAATATTTTTAGTTATTATGTTTGTTATTTATACTGTGAGTGTTGGGTTAATTGGTTCTTATAGTGTTAGTTTAGTTGAAGGCGGTATTGAAACATTAAGTGAATGGTTAGATAGTTTTTTAATAAGTTTGAATGCTAGTGATTGGAGTAGGAGTCTACTTATTGATGGATTGATTGCCGGCGTTGGAACTATGGTTGCATTTATTCCTCAACTTATTATGTTATTTATCTTTATAAACATTTTAGAGGCTTCTGGTTATATGATGAGAATTGCCTTTTTCATGGATAAGTTATTTAGAAGATTTGGCTTATCAGGAAGAGCGCTAATTCCCTTTATTTTAGGTAGTGGTTGTAGTGTTCCGGCGATTACCGCAACAAGAACCATTGAAAATAAACAAGAACGTAATTTAAGTGTTGTTTTAACGCCAATGATTCCCTGTAGTGCGAAACTACCTATTATTACTTTATTTGCGAGTATGTTCTTTGGTACTTATTCAGGATTGGTAACGTTCTTACTTTATGTGTTTTCAATTTTAATTATTTTACTTTCTGCAATTATTTTAAAGAAAGTTTTAAAGATTAAAAGATCAGAAAATTATCTTCATGAACTACCAACATATAAACTGCCAAATGCTAAATATGTTATGAGAGATGTTTTTTTACAAGTTTGGGATTTTATTAAGAATGCTTCTACTATTATTTTATTGACTAGTGTTATCTTATGGTTTTTTGCAAGTTTTAACTTTAAGTTACAATATGGTATTCCAATTGATGAATCAATACTAGCATTCTTTGGAAAAGGATTAGCATACATCTTCTATCCAATTATCGGCACTAATTCTTGGGCTAGTAGCATCGCTTTTGTTCAAGGCTTGATTGCTAAGGAACAGGTTGTTTCTTCAATGGAAGTTTTAAGTGGTGTTAGTGGTGGTGCTTCACTCTTTAAAAGTAGTTTATTTTCCTTTTTCACTGTTGCAAGTGCAGTTTCATTTATGGTATTTAATTTATATAGCGCGCCTTGTTTTGCCGCAATAGGAGCGATGAGACAAGAATTAGGGAGTGCTAAAAAGGCTTTATACGCTGTTTTATTTCAAACATTAATGGCATATGTATTAGCCGCAGGAATATTTTGGATTTTAAAATTAGGGGGGCTTTAAAATGATTATTGATTATGTAATTTTAGGATTTGTCTTAGTGATTATTGGTTTAATTATTTATTTTAGATGGATTAAAAAAGATAAAAATAAAACTAATTGTAATTGTTATAAGGCTAAAAGTTGTACTCTTAAGTTAGAAGAATTAAGAAAACTCTTTGATCATGAGACTTGATAAGTATTTAGCTCTTTCTGGTTTGGGAACTAGAAGTGAAGTTAAAAAGTTAATTAAAAGTGGCGTTGTCACTGTTGATGGTGTTATTAGAGACGCTAATTATCACGTTGATGGTGATGTTTATGTTAATGGAAAACTTGTTATATATGAAGAGTTTAAATATTACATGATGAATAAACCAAAAGGATACATTACCGCTAAAAGTGATAACATACATCCCTTTTTAGGTTCATTAGTTAGTGAAGATGTTAGTTTTGTTGGTAGATTAGATAAAGATACTGAAGGACTACTTCTTTTAACTAATGATGGTGCACTTCTTCATAAACTAACTAATCCTAAATATAATGTCCCTAAAACTTACTTAGTAGAGATTTCAAATGTTTTCAAGTTAGAGTATAAAGAAGCTTTGGAAAACGGCTTAAAAATGGAAAAAACATCCTTTTTGCCTGCGAAAGTAAATATCATTACTAATACTTTAATTGAACTAACTATTACTGAAGGAAAACATCATCAAATAAAAAGAATGATGGCTTATTTTAACTTAGATGTTTTATCTTTAAAAAGGATTTCTTTTGGCAATATTAAATTAGATGAAACTTTAAATCCTGGTAAATATAGACCTCTTACTGAAGAAGAAATTAATATTCTAAAAAATAACGTTTTGTTTAACAATTTCTAATTTAAAATGATATACTAATATAGGTGATATTATGTGGGAAACATTTATAGAAATCTTAACAAAAACTCCTTGGTATGAATTACTATTAATCTTTTCAATGAAAATCATTGAAGTTACTATGGGAACACTTAGAATAATCTTAATTAACAAAGGCTATCGTAAGTACGGAGTAGTTTTAGCTTTAATAGAAATCTTTTTATGGGTCTTTATTGCTAGTGCGGTAATTAATGGTTTAAGTGAAAGCCCAATGAAAGGTATCGCTTATGGATTAGGGTTTGCAACGGGTGTTTATTTAGGTAGTTTAGTAGAAGAAAAATTAGCCTTTGGAAAAGTCTTAATTCAAGCTATTGTTCCTAAAGATAAAGGCGTTGTTATTGCGGATACTTTAAGGGAATCTGGTTTTGGAGTTACTGTTATAGATGCTAGAGGAATGGATATGGAAAGAAAAGTCTTATTAGTGTTTGCGAATAGGAGAGACTCTCTTTTAGTTGTTGATACTATTAAAGAATATGATAATGAAGCGATGATTATTTCTGGTGATACTGCCAAGTTAAGTGGTGGATACACTAAACAAATTAAACAATTGTTTAAATAAATGGCTCAAAAAGCCATTTTTTTATGCTAAAAAATAACCACCTGAAATTCCCAAGTGGTTTTTAATAACTTCTAACTCTTCTAATTAGTTTATTAGAGACTTTGTATTCATAATAATAAATGTTGTTTTCTTCAACTATTTTGATTTCAACGAATCCTTCTTCATCGTCTTCATTATCAATTTCATAATTACCTTTGAAGATATTATCTACCTTATATAATTCTAATTTAAATTTAAGAACATCTTTAATTTCAACTTCTAAATTAAGTTCATAATCCCCATCATCTTCTTCTAACTCGGCAATAACCTTATTAACTTCATCACCATCTTTATAAATAGAATACTTGTATGTTTGTTCACCTGTCTCTAGATCTTTTTCAATTTCTAATTTAACATAGTCTTCATCTTTTCTAGAAATATTAGCATAAATCAAATATTCTTTCTCTACTTCATCATCTTCAGTTTCAACTTCTATTTCCATATAAGTCTTTTTGCCATTATGAACAATAACTCCATTCTTTAAAGTTTCTTCTTCATCATCTTCAAATTCTTCTTCTACTGTGTAATAAAAATGATAAATACTTTCATTTCCAAAAGAGTCAGTAAAAATGATTTGTTCATAATGGGTATAGCCTTCTAAAATGCCTTCAGTTTGAGATTTTACAACTGGTTTATTAGCACCTACAAATACCTCAAAGACATTGATATATGGGTTAATAAAATCAAGTTTTTCTTCAAATAATGTCTTGGGAACTTCACTACTCATTAAATTATTTTTATCAACTTCACTTAATAGAAGCGAAGAAGAAACTGCTGAAAAGTAATTAAGTTCTGATCCTTTTAAAACAACCGGTGTTTTAATAACTGGTGGAAGTAGTTTATTATTAGAAGGTCTAAGGAAAAGTGCGACTCCTAAGAATAATAAAAACACGAAGGAGAGGCCTAACTGTAAAGAAACTCTTCTAAATTTAAATTTTTCTTTCTTTGGTTCAATATAAATAGATTTAATATCAATCTCTGGCTTTTCTGGAATGATATAACTATTCTTGAGATCTTCAAGTTTCATTATTAGCCTCCTTCCTCAGCTTTTTGATTGCCTTATTATATGTCCACGTAATCGTTCCAAGCGGTTTACCTAAAATTTCCGCTATTTCTCTATGTGTATAATCCTCAACGTTATAAAGCATCACAACTTGATATTCAACAGGATTTAATTTACTTAATAACTCCTCTAAAACTAAATGTTTTTCATATTCAGGGGTGTGACTCTCTAATAAAGCATCAGAATCAGTAACATCAATATTAACTAATCTACGCTCTCTTCTATAATAATCGATTGCCTTTCTATGAGCGATAGAACATATCCAAGCTAAGAACTTACCATTTTTTTTATATGAATGGATGGAACTAATCGCTTGGATATATGTATCTTGGACGAGATCTAATGCAACATCATCGCTCTTGACAATACTTTTTATTACTAAAAATACTGTTTTATAAGAAGAACTATAAACTTTTTCAAAAGCGAACTCATCTTTTTCGATTAATTTATCAATATAATCATCGTAGTTCATAGAAACCTCCTACGATGATTATACACTATTTTATGACTTTTTTAACTGTTTTTGATTATTATTCTGTTGGATTTGGATTTTCTTTTGGGTTTGTTTCGCCATCAGGATTTGTATTTCCATCTGGGTTTGTTTCGCCTTCAGGTGTATCTGTTTCATCAACTACATTTTTATCAACTGTAAACTCATATGATTTACCATCTTCTACTACTTTATATGTGTAGACATTGTCTAAAACCTTAACATAGATTTCACCATCACGGTCTTTATCTCCATCAATTTCGAATTCAATAACATATTGGAATCCATCTTTCTTAGTTGATTTAAGTTTAAGTTCAAATTCAACACCATTCTTTTCAAATTCAAGTTCGATTTCAACTTTACCATCTTCTACTTCAACCTTTATTTCAGATTCTTTAGTAACACCGTCTTTAACAACTTTAACAAAAAATTTTTCTTCATGTTCAGTAGATTCAATATCTTTTTCATACTTCATTTCAACATAGTTGCAAGAATCAATCTTTGAATAGAACCAGTAAGAAATTTCTTCTTCACCTTTTTCGACTTCAATTTCTTTTTTACCAGTAACGTCCATACGAACATTACCAAATAACATAATTCCAGTTATTTCAAATTCTTGTTCGATTTCTTCACCGTCGTCATCTTCTTCGTCAACTTCTTCATCTTTTAAAACTTCATTGTAATGGAATACATAGCTAATGTTTCCGTCTTTTCCAGGAACACTATATTTAATCATGTGTTCATAAATCTTTTCTCCATTTTCATCTTCATAATCTGATTTTAAAACTGGATTAGCGATATTTCCACCACTTAAATAATACTCTAATACACCAAAGTAATTATCTACCTCATCGATTTTACTTTGATCAAAAGATTTATCTGTGCCACTATTTAAATAGTTACCACCTAAAGCTTGACCACTAAGTCTTGCGGATGTTAAAACTGCAAACGATGTAATTTCTTTTTCTTCTAATAGTGTTGCTGTTCCATTTGTTTTTTTATTACATCCTACGAGCATACCTACAGTTAATGTTAGGACTAATGCGAATACTAATAATTTAATTTTTTTCATTTTTCAAAACCTCCATTCACTTAGTATACGAACGAACTTTGAATTTTATTGGTAAAACTTTTAAAAAAACCTTAAACTCTTTTTTTGAAAGTTGAGTTTAAGGCTTTGTTTAGAGAAATTCATAAGGTGAAATTTTTTTAAATATTTTTTTGTTTTTTCGTTGTAAATATGTTTTTAAGCGAGTTTTTCTCTTTTCATTTAAAATTTTACTTGCTTTTTCAATGAGTGGTAATTGCCCTAATAAATAAAGATACGCCTTCGCACGTGTTACTCCCGTATATAATAGTTCTTTTCTTAACATATAAGAATAACTTCCAACTAATGGCAAATAAACTATTTTATATTCTGACCCTTGAGATTTATGAACACTTATTGCGTAAGCTAAACTTAAGTTTTCTAAATTAGATCTTTCATATTCCACATCCATACCACTAAAATTAATAATTAAATATTTATCATCTTTAGTAGTCACAATCTTTTTTATAACCCCAATATCACCATTCATAATGTTTTTCTTAGGATCATTTATAAGTTGAATAACTTTATCACCAACATAAAAGAAATTAGAACCGTATTGAAGATATTCTTCTTTGTCTTTAATAAAGTAGTCTTGCATTTCTTTATTAACTGCGTCAATTCCAGTTCTACCTTTGTAGATTGGAATTAAAACTTGCATATCTTCATATAAATCATAACCTTCTTCTAAGGCTTTTTCTGTTAGTTTAATTAAAGTATTAATTATTTTAGGTTCTTCTAGTTTCATAAATATTAAATCTTCTTTAGTATCATAAGAATAATCATTAACTGTTTGATGATTAATTTCATTAGAAAATTCAATAATATGAGAGTTTTTAGCTTGACGGTGAATTTCAGTTAACTCAATTACTTTAACCTGACCAGATAAGATAATATCTTCTAAAACTTGACCAGGGCCAACACTTGGTAATTGGTCTTTATCACCAACAATAATTACTTTACTAGTTGGCATAATCGCGCTTAATAATTGTTCCATTAAGAAAATATCAATCATTGAGCCTTCATCAATAATTATTAAATCTTGTGGAAGTGGGTTATCAGCTCCAAAGTGAAAGATTCCTTCATAATCATAACCTAGTAATTTATGGATTGTAAAAGCTTTAACATCCATTACTTCTTCCATCCTTCTTGAAGCCCTACCTGTAGGTGCGCATAAACCAATTTTATAAGTAATTGTTTCTTTTTCTAAATCAAGACCAAATAGTCTTGCATAAACCATTAAAACACCAGATAAAACTGTTGTTTTACCGGTTCCTGGTCCACCTGTAATAATACTAATCGGGCTTTTAATTGACTCTTTAATTGCTTCTTTTTGAAGGTCTGTATAATTAATATTTAAAACACGTTCAACTTGTTTTATATTAGCCTCAAAGATTTCATCTGTAACAACAGTTTCCGATTTAAAGTTTTTAATATATTTTGCAATATTTAATTCAGCAGCTTTTATTTTTGGAATAGTATATGTGTTTTGTTCAAAGATGATTTTCTTCATTTTAATTAAGTTTTCTAAATGATAATCTATTTTCTCTTTTTCAATTTCGCTAATTATACTGTTTAAAAACTTTGAAAATTCTTTTTCTTCTACATATGTATTTCCACTTTGCATCAGTAGAGTTTCTAATGCGTAAATTAGTCCCGCTTCAATACGTGTTGGATGGTCATATGAAAAACCTAGTTTTCTCGCAAGATCATCAGCTCTTTTAAATGAAATACCATAAATATCATCAATAGTTCTATAAGGGTTTTCTTTAATGATTTTTAATGTATCTTTACCATAGGTATTATAAAGTTTCGTGGCCATTAATAGAGTAATATCATATTTAAATAGTTCTTTCATAACTGTTTCTAAATGCGCTTCTTTAAGTAATTCTTGATATAACCTTTCAATTTGAACAGGTTTAAAACCAATTTCTTTTAAAATGTGTTTATTTTCTATAATTTTACTAATCGCATCATCACCAAAACGATTAACAATCTTTTCCGCTCTTTTAGAACCGATACCTGTAAAAAGCTCACTTGATAAATATTTTATTAGCCCATCTTTATTTTGTTTTTCAACTTGATTAAATGATTCTACTTTATATTGAACTCCATAAGTTGGATGAGTAGTTTCTATAACTTCAAACTCATATAATGTGTCTACTGATAAAACCGGCATATTGCCAGTAATTGTTTCAATGTCGCCATTTTCTAATTCAATTTTATAAATTGTATATGAGTTTTCCTTGTTTCTAAAAACAGTTCTAACTATTCTTCCTGTTAAAATCATTTACTACTCCTTTTTTGTACCAAAAATAATAAACAGTTAAAAGAATCGCTCCTAAAACTAACATACTTGATAAGATATAAAATAGTCCAACTTCAAAGTAACCATATAAAATTCCAGAAACAATTGGTCCTACTACTGCCCCTAATGATAATGAACTTTGTCTTAGTCCCATCAACATTCCACTAGAGAGATTTTTTTCTTCATTTAAATGATTAACAATTGATGGTTCATAAGTTGATCTTGCGGCAATATAAACCATAAAAAATGTATATAAACAAATTATTAAATGTTCGCTTGCAAAAATGAATGTGGTAAAACTCATTAATGCACCAATTAATAAACTAACTATCGCAGTTTTAATTGGGGGAAACTTTCTTGTGATAAATGGAACTATTGTAATAGTGGTAATCATAGCGATAATTCCAGTTGTAAAAGAAAAATATCCCACAACACTAGTTCGATAGCTTAAATCAGTAATATAAAGATCAATATATTTTGTAAAATTCACAATAGGAATATTTAATATTGCGATAATGATAAATAAAAAGACTAGTCTTTTAGGAATATATTTAAACTGTTTGATTTGTTTAAAAAGACTTTTCTTTTCTTGAAGACCATGAACTTCGGTATCTAAAAATAGTGCTAATAAAGCCACTATAAAACTTGCTGCTGCTTGAATATAAAACACATAACTAAGGTTATCATAAAACAAATCCCCAAGTTGACCACTTATTAAATAAGAAATGCTTCCTCCAAAAGTAATTAACGCTAAAAACCAAGCAATAACACTCTTTTTATTAATAATATCTTTATCTTCAGAAATATATGCAAGCAAAGAAACAATAACGCTACTTGAGAAAACTCCACCAGTAAATCTAACTATTAAAATATAGTAAGGATTTCTAAACATTCCAAATAACATTTGAGAAACCGCATAACCAAAAACACCGATTGCGATAATATACTTACGTTTTTTAACATCCCCTAAATTGCCCCAAAAAGGACTCATTATGAATGTTCCTAAGTTCATTGCCGCAAAAAACAAACCGAACATATATTCAGTAATCCCAAGATTTCTAATAAAAGCGGGAGTCACTGGATGTGCTAAGTTTGTCACTATTGCGTACAATGTAGTAAATATATATAAATATAAAACCTTTTTTTTCATCAATACTTTCTTCTTTCTAAATCCATATACACTGTATCAATAAAACCTCCACCAACACAAACTTCTCCGCTATAAAAGGCTGCAGCCTGACCAGGTGTAACAGCTCTTTCTTTATCTTTATAAACAACTTCTAATGTTTTTTCATCTAACCATTTTAAAGTAACATTCGTATCTTTAGCACGGTATCTAAACTTAGCACTAAATTGTCTATTTAAATCTCTACTACCACGCCACACTACATTTTTAACAATACACTTATTTGAATATAAGTATTCATTATGATAACCTTGTGCAACATACAATGTATTTGTCTTAATATCTTTTCCTACTACAAACCAAGGCTCTAAATCATATTCTTTAAGTCCACCAATGCCCAAACCTTTCCTTTGACCTATAGTATAAAAAATCAACCCTTCATGGTCTTTTATATATTCGCCATCTAAAGTTCTTATTTTTCCTTTTTGAGCGGGTAAATAATTTTTTAAAAAATCATTAAAGTGTCTTTCTCCAATAAAACAAATTCCCATTGAATCTTTTTTATTAGAAACAGATAAATTATATTCACTCGCAATCTCTCTAACTTCTTTTTTTGTTAAATCACCTATTGGAAATAACGCTTTTTCTAATTGTTCTTCCGTTAGTTGAGATAAAAAGTAAGTTTGATCTTTGTTTTTATCTTTAGCCCTTAAAAGAACCGCCTTACCATCAATATAACCTTTTTTTGCATAATGGCCCATCGCAATATAATCAGTGTTTTCTTTTAAGGCAAAATCTAAGAACGCTTTAAATTTTATTTCATTGTTACATAAGATATCTGGATTAGGTGTCCTACCTTTTTCATATTCGCTAATAAAATATTTAAAAACCGTGTTCCAATATTCTTCAACAAAATCAACTCTTAAAAGTTCTATACCTAAACTTTCCGCTACTTTTTTAGCATCTTGATAATCTAATTCTTGAGGACAAATAGGATTATCAATCGTAGGATTACCTAGTACATCTTGATTCGTTAAAGAATCCCAGTTTCTCATAAAACACGCTTTTACATTATAATTTTCTTTAAGCAAAACTAGCGCAACAGCTGAGTCAACACCACCTGATAAACCTAAAATAACTTTCTTCATACTTTCACGTCACTTGCTAGTCTATAACCATTTCTAGATGATAAAGAAAGTTCTAATATTTTAGGCCCATCTGGCATCACTTGTCTTTTGAATTGTGAATTATAAAATCTCTTTATAAAGCGGTTTACCATTTCAACGGATTCTTTATCACCTAACTCAAAAGCACTCTTAATCATAAAGGCTAATTTATCTTTATCATCACCACAAACAAGATGTCGATAAATTAAAAAATCATTTATCATATAACTTCCAAGTATCTTTTCTGTCTCTTGATTTTCAACAAGTTCAGGAGAAATTGGAGTATCTAAAATATCTTTAAGTATCTCTTTTTCTTTTTTGAATAAAGAAATATATGATTCTATTTGTTTAATAACTAATGTTTTAGGTAGTCCCAAATTAATCGCATACATACTCATCATATCAGCATTATATGTCATAAATCCTAAGGCAATTTCTGATAAATTACCTGTTCCTAAAACAATGCCACCTTCTTTATTCGCAAGATTCATTAAAGTCATTGTCCTAATTCTTGCTTGTGTATTTTCATAGGTAATATCATAATTATTTTTATCTTGTTTAATTGACTCAAAATGAACATTACATTCTTCTTTAATATCTATTTCTTTGAATGTAACATCTAAGCTTTTAGAAAGTTTTTCTGCATTACTTCTAGTTCTATTTGAGGTTGCTAAACCTGGCATAGAAATTGCACAAATGTTTTTAATATCTAAATTAAACTTTTTAAATGTGTCATAACACACTAATAGTGCTAATGTTGAATCTAAACCACCAGAAATTCCCATAACTACTTTAGGGAAATTTAAATGTTCTAATCTCTTATATAAAGCACTTATTTGAATTTTTCTAACTTCTTCAAAATCCGCTTTAAAAGGGTATTTATCTATGGGATAAGAGAATGAAAAGGAATCATTAGAAAATGATACCTTTACTCTTTTTATATTAAACTTAAACTGATACATAAAGTCTTTTATTGGGTTTTCTTTTCTTCTTTGGTAATTAATATGTCCAAAATCAATATCAGCATATAGAAGTCCTGTTTTATTTGACATAAACTTTTCTTCTCTTATTATTTTTCCTAATGAGGCATGAATATTATGACCACCAAAGACTGTTTCACTCGTTGATTCACCACTTCCACTTGAAGTATAAAGATATGCACCACAATTCTTTCTAGAATGTTCTACTACTGTATTTCTTCTTGTTTCTTCTTTTCCAACAAACTCATTTGATGTACTTAAATTAACAATTAAATTAGCTCCTTCTATGCTTAAAATATTTCCAGGACTTATAATTCCCCACATATCATTACAAATTTCTACTCCAAAATAAACTTCATTGTCTAAATCTTCAAAGATAATTTGTCCAAATGGAACCCTTTTACCAAAAAGTGTAATTTCATCAAAATTAACACCCAAACCACTCATAAACCAACGGTCTTCATTAAAATCACCTTGATTTTTTAAATAAAATTTAGGAATAACACCTAAAATTTCATTTCGTTGAAATACTACTGCAACATTAAATAAAGATCCCTTTACTTTAAGTGGCATACCAATAATAACCACACCATTAAAATTAAGTTCCAATAATGATTTTAAGGCATTCAAAGAATCTTTTAAAAGTGAATCTTGATAAAATAAATCTCCACAAGTATAACCAGTTAGTGAAAGTTCAGGAAATAAAACTAATTCCGCATTAGTTTCCTTTAAAACCTTGTTAATTTCTTTTAAATTTTCACCTACATTACCTACCGTTAATTTTGGTGTTACTGTAAGTGCTTTTAAAAATCCATTTTTCATAATAGTTATACCTCATATAATTCATTTTCATTAATATATTTTAACACATCAACAGGAATAAAATGCTCATATTCTTTAGGATTATTTCTATAAAGTGAAGATGATATTTCTAAATCCATTTCAAGAATATGAAATTTTTCTTCATAAGGGTGATACTTTTTAATAATTTCTTCTAAATTAAATCCTTTTCTTTTTATTACAATAAATTGAAACTCTTTAATTAAAGATTCATAATTAATCCACTCATTTAAATACGATAGATTATCTGCACCTAGAAGAAAGTATACACTGCTTTTATATGTTTTTTTTAATCGTTTAAGTGCAAAATATGTGCCTTTATAAGTTTTTTTATTTTCGAGTGTTGAAATTTCAAAAATTTCATCATTAAATGCTAACTTTAACATCTCAAATCTTTGTTTAAAAGGCACATAAAAACTTTTCCAAGGATAATTTTCACCTACTGGAAGTAAAATGAATTTCTTTGGTTTAAAGTTTTCAATAACTTTATTTGCAATTAATTGATGTGCAACTGTGGGTGGGTTAAATGTGCCACCATAAACAATTATCATTAATATATCCCCCCTAATAATTATATCATATAAGATTAATTTTAGTTTCCATATCTTAATTCATGTTATAATGATAATGATTAAAATGAATAATGAAAGAAATAAAGATGAACACGAACATACGTTCACAACAATTAAAGCAAAACCAGTAACCCTAAAAGAAAACTATGACTACTTTGGAAAAAAGTGGTATTTTAGAGTTTTTGCACCGATTATTGCAGTATTAGTTAAAATCTTTTTTAGATGGTTATGGGCTCCTATTTGGTTAGGTTTTAGAGTAAAAAACAAAAAAAATATTAAAACACTTAAAAAAGATGGGCACATTATTATCTCAAACCATATTCATCCTACTGATGCAGTATTATCAGGAACTATCCTTTTTCCAAAAAGAGTCTATTTTACAATGTTACAAAGTAATCTTGGTATCCCCTTTTTTGGTAAGTTAATGCATTTTGTTGGTGGAGCACCAATTCCAGAAAAAAGAGAATTTTTAAATGAATTTCAAAAACAAATGAATGAGGCCTTAAAAAGAAAAGCATTCGTTTGTGTCTATCCTGAATCCGCATTAAAACCCTATTACCCCGGCATTAGAACGTTCAAAAAAGGAGCATTTCGCTTTGCACTTGATTCAAATGCTGATATAATACCTATGGTATATGTGCTTAAAAAACCAAGGGGTATTTATAAATTATTTAAAAGAAAACCAGTAATCCATCTTCATTTTTTACCAGTTTATAAAATGGATAGTAAGGGTAGTCGTTATGAAACAATTTCATATCATACTGAAAAACTACAAAAAATTATGAGTGATTATTATAATACTCACTCGGATATCAAAGTGAGGTAATTTTTATGATTGATAAAAAGGAAAAATACTTTAATGTTCTTAGAAAAAAGAATTTAAGAATCACAAAGCCAAGAAAAGCACTAATTGAAATATTAGAAGATAATCACCTAACATTTAAGGAAATACAAAAAAAACTCGCAGAACGCGGCTTTACAAATGTTTCAACTATTTATAATAATTTAGATTTTTTAATTCAAGAGAAAATCGCTGTTGAACTTTATATTAATGAGACCAAATATTATGACCTCGCAATCGATAATAAAATGCACAACGCTGATAGTCACATTCATGTTTTAATTAAAGATAATAATGAAATTCTTGAAGTTTCTTGTGCTGATATTTTTGATTACATTGAAGACCATGAAGCATTTGACAATTTTGATGTTAAATATATTAGAATCACTGTTGGCGCAAGAAAAAAACAAGTTTAATTTTTAATAATAGCTCTTAAGATAGCGCTTTTACTTCTAGGATTGTTTTTTATCTCATCTTTAGAAGGCGTTATCTTTTTTTTATAGTATCTAAAAGGCATTTTTTTAGGTAATGTTGGCACCTTTAAAAACGGTTCTTCACATAAATTTTTAAACATTTCTTTAACAATTCTATCTTCTAAAGAATGGAATGTTATTACTGCGATAACTCCATCTTTTTTTATCATCGATAAAACCTCTGGTAGAGCCATTTCCAAGACATTTATTTCATTATTTATATATATCCTTAATGCTTGAAAAACACGCTTTGCAGAATGACCTTTTCTTGTTTTATATTTATCCGTTATTTTAACTAAATCATAACTTGTTTTTAGAGGACGACTATTAATTATTTCTGTTGCTATTTTAGCACTATTTAACTCCTCACCATATAACTTAAAAATAGTTTCTAATTGTTCTTTTGAGTAAGTATTTAAAACTATTTCAGCCGTTAATTCTTTTGTATCATCCATCCTCATGTCAAGTGGTACATCATGAAGATATGAAAAACCTCTTTTTATATCATCAATTTGATAACTGCTTATTCCTAAATCCATAATAATTCCATCAACTTCATAAATACCTTCACTATTTAAAACTTTTTTAGCATTTTTAAAATTATCATGAAATATTTTTACGTTTTTATATTTACTTAGCCTTTCTTTTGCTAATTTAATCGCATTCAAATCTTGATCAAAGGCGTACAAAAAGCCTCCATCTAGTTTCTCTAACACCGCTTCACTATGTCCACCTAAACCAAGTGTTAAATCAACATAAATTCCCTCTTTTTTAATATTTAACGCTTCAATTGTTTCATCTAATAATACTGTAATATGTTTCATATTTTTCACCTTTAATAAAGAAAAAGATGCCTTTAGCACCTTTTCTTACTCGTCTTCTGCGACGACTACCTTACCCTTATATTCACCAGTCATAGGATTTACTCTATGAGGCATTACAAAATCACCTGTGTTTTTATCAACAACTAATGTAGGTTTTTGTAATTTATAATGAGTGCGGCGTTTTCTTTTTCTGGTTTTCCCCGTTCTTCTAAAAGGAACAGCCATAATATTACCTCCATATAAGTTAGTTTTCGTAGATGTGTAGTGGCATCTCTGCCGCCAACCATCCCCAAACTAATTCATAAATATCAACTTTATTATCAATAATTTTATATTCGGTTTCACTAGTATCACTTACTTCATCATCTAAATGAAATTCAAGTTTATACTTTTTTTCTTTTAGAGTATCTGATGTAAGATAAGTAAGTTCAACACTAACATCAAGTGAAAACTCCAAATAAGTGCTATATAAAAACTTATATGTTCCCTTGACATAACAAATATCAATATCTTCGATAATATCTAAATTTTTTAATTCTTTTTTATAGTCTATTTCCAAATCAATACCATAAAATTGGTTTTCTTTTAGTTCTAAAAGTGTATAAATCATTTTTATCACCAACGGAAAGTATTATAACAAACCAAAGTGTCAATGTCAACCAAAGAAAACTCTTTATTTTTGGGTCTTTTAAATCGACATTTTATTTCTTAAAAATTGTTTTAAATTAGTTAAATGTTCTACTGTTTCTTTCTTTAACTTATAACTTTCTACATCTGTATCTTTATCTACTACAAAAACTCTTAAAGGAACATCAATACTGCCATTTTGAAGTAATAATTTTAGTTCTAAAATATGATGATAAACATCATTGATTATTTTAAATTTAAACGATACTTCAATTCCTCTAACATCCAAATAAGAAACATCTAAACTATAGTCATTATAAATTTCGCCTAGACCATGATCTACTATTACAGTATAGTAATATAAAAAATCCCTACCAAAAGACAAATTAGTAAATCTAGCGATATTATAGCGCATTTTATTCTCATCATAAACGATTTTAGCTTTTGGTTTATCTAATAACCCTTCAGGATAAGATGTTACTAAAGATTCAAACTCAAATGGTTCATTTTTAATTCCTAAAAATTCTACCCCTCTTTTATAAGCTTCTTTTAAATCTTTTTCCACTAATTCATCAAACTTTTCTACGTTTTCTCTTTTAGATGATGAGAAAAACTTTTCTACAAACTTTTTCCTTTCCATAAAATGCCTCCTCATTTTTTTAATCTTGAATCTTGTTTTTTATTTACGTAAAACTAATGTCAAAATCACAAAGAAAATAAAAAGAGCTACTAAAACGAATGTTGAACGCATTAAAAACAGTTCAATTCCTCTAGCTTTTTGGTTTTTAAATAAATCTGATTTTTCACCACTGAATGCCTCTTGAATGTTATCTTGTGATTCTTGAACAGCTACAAAAAGTATAATTAGTATTCCTAAAATTAGAACTACTACATCACTCCAAATCATAAATACCTCCTTAAAACACACGAGTATTTTAACAATATCTTACATAATTGTCAAAGAATAAAATGTTAAGACAGTTTATCTAATTAGTATAACCAACTTTCTTTAAGTTTTCTTTTTTAAAATACAACTTTAACTATGTATGTGTTTCCTAACTCCATTCTTTTTATATGATAACATATTAAAATGGTTAAATAAAGATGTTCACAAGTTTTTTATTGCAAATAATTTTAAAATATATTTTAAAAAAAATAGCCTTTTTTCAACTAAAAAACACTCTTTTATAATGATTTTATTGATAAATTATTGAAAAATGCTTCAATAATTGTTAAATTAGGTTATAATTGATTAAGAAGGGTGATTTATTTTGAATTTGAAAATTTTTGTTTTAGGCCCCTATCAAAGTAACTGTTATGTGTTATATAAAGATTTTAAAGCAATGATAATTGATCCAGGTTTTGAATCAAAAGAATTACTATTTTTTTTAAAAGAAAAAGGGTTACTCGTTGAAATTATTTATATTACACATGGACATATTGATCATGTTGGTGGAGTTAATTTTCTAAAAAAAAATTTCCCAAACGCAATTGTTTATGCACCGATTAAAGATCGTTACTGGTATGCAAAGAATCCTAAAGTGGGATTATTTGAAGATGTAAGAGTTGATATTTTTACTAAAGAAGACGACCTTATTCCGTTTTTCGATTATTTGTTTAAAGTGATTGAAACTCCTGGACATTCTTATGGTTCTACTTCTTTATATTTTAATAAAATTTTATTTAGTGGTGATACTTTATTTAAAGGAACCGTTGGAAGAACTGACCTTTACTTAAGTAATTTTAATGATTTAGAACATAGTATAAAACATAAACTATATCGTTTACCAAATAAAACAGTCGTTTATCCTGGACACGGTCCTATAACAACTATTGAATTTGAGAAAAAACATAATTATTTTATAAAAGGAGAGTAGTATGATTAAATTAGAAAAAATTTTAAAAAGTGACTTTTACCCATTAATTTTAAGCCTTGTGGCTGCAGTAGCTTGGATGTTTAATGGAAATCTTGCAGGAATTAATAAAACATTTATTGTTATTTATTTACTTCTAGCAGCATTCATTCTTGTAACATTTAAAGATACATCTTATACCATTCCAATATTTTTAAGCCTACTTTTTATGGTTAACACCAAAAATTTAGGCTTGCGTGATATTAGACAATTAAGTTTCATGTATGTAATTTTTGGGCTTGTAGTTATTGGTCTTGCCGTTCATATTTTAAGATTTAGGCATAAGTTTAAAGTAGGGTTTCTATCATTAGGGTTTTTACTTATTGCAATAAGTTATTTCTTACCATTACTTTATATTCCATTTTCAAGAACTTTATTCGCAATTAGCTTAATTGGATTTATATATTTAGCAATTTATTTATTCGTAATGAATACTAGTTATAATAAAACAGAAACAATCCTTAAATATTTCTTCTATGCGAGTTTTATAATTTTAATTCAATTATATAGTGGTTATTTAAAGGGCTTACTTAGCATGGATTTTTCAAGAGGTCTTGGTGCTGTCGCAACAAAAGGTCTTCAAACAGCTTGGGGAAATGGTGATTTAGGTTATGGTAATATTAACGATGTTATTATTTTCTTAACACTATTATCAGCTGGTCAAGTTTACATGTTGTTTAAATATCCAAAGAAATATTATTTGTGGATTTTCCCATCATTAAGCGTTATTGCAGTGCTATTAAGTGGTTCAAGAGGCGGTTGGGTAAGTTGGGCAGCAATGTTAGTACTATTTTATGTGTTAGTTATTGCGAAAGGAACCAAAGAACAATTTTTTGTGGCAACTTCTTTATTAGTTCTCGCACTTATTCCAATGATTATTGATAAACGAATTCCACTGCTTTTATACCGAGTATTTAGGCAAGGTGGAATTAAAGACCTTGATACTTTCACAAGTTTTAGAATGACTCTTTATAGAAATGCTTTTAAAATCTTTAAAAAATATCCTTATTTCGGTGCTGGTTGGACTTATGCATTAGATATGGGAAATTCTAATCGTATTCAAGTTTATCATAGCACAATCTTTCACACTATCGCAGTAACTGGTATCTTTGGAGTTGGGGCAGTTGCGGTTTTAGTAATTTCACAATTAGTAGTTTTAGTTAAGAGATTAAATATTTATGTAGCTATTGCCGCAATCGCATGGCTAACCACTTTCTTCCATGGATTGATGGATAATACAATTCATATGCTTATCTACACTATTTTAACAATCTTCTTATTCACCGCTATTGAACGTGATGATTCAATTATTGAACAAGAATGTAGGGTTGAACCATTCCCATTTATTGTTGAAAATTAATTTAATAATTAAAGAAAAAAGGCTTGATATTCTGAATGATATAATACCTCCAAAGTAGACAAGGAGCTGTTCAGATATCAAGCTTTTTTTATCTTTTTTTTGAGTTTATTCGTTATGTCTTAAGGCATCTACTGGATGTTTTCTTGCGGCAAACGCTGATGGAATTAATCCCGCAATAAATGTTAATAAAACACTAATGATTATCATACTGCTAATATGAATATAAGTAATCTTAATAATGTTTTCCATTACTGGTTCTAATGATTCAATCCAAACATTAAGTGGAATTGAAATTAAAACACTAATTAAACTTCCCATAATTCCGCTCGTTAGGCCAATTAAGAAAGTTTCACTATTAAAGACGCGTTTAATATCTTTCTTTCTTGCCCCAAGAGCTCTTAAGATACCTATTTCTTGGGTTCTTTCTAAAACACTAACATAAGTAATAATCCCTATCATTATCGATGATACAACTAAACTAATTGAGGCAAACACGACTAAGACAATTTGTACCATATTGACAACCTCACCCATCGCGTTTCCAACACTTTCAGTAATATCGGTATATAAAATCCTATCTTTTTCTTCTAAATCTTTATTATAAGCATTTAAGACTTCTTTAATTTTGATTTTATCTTCATAGCTATTTGGATAAATCGCTAATGTTTTTGGAATATCTGAATTTCCTAAATGTCTTAAAGCCATTTCTTTTGTAAATTGTGGTGTAAAAGGCGTTCCTGCCGGAACTTGAATTTTATTTCCACTTATATCGACACTAAAATCAAACACAACATAATCTTTCATTAATTGAGTTTGAACAATATTTGAGTTTTGAGCCATTTTAATAAAGTGTTTAGATAATGCTTGTCCATGAAAAATTCCATCTCCTACAGAAAACATTGTCTCTTCTTTAGGCATTAAAACTCCAACCACTTTTATAGTTATTCCATTATTATATGCATCTAATAAATTATCATTAATTCTATATACTTCTTTATCTAAAAATGTTGTTTTTTCATAATAATCATTATACTTAGCTAATTTTATTTCTTTTCCAACAATTTCATCATAAGGAATAATTTCGTTAGAATCAAATCCAAAAGCTTCTAACACATATTTGTTTACTTGGTAGTGTTGCGTCATCAAGATAACAACCTCAAAGGTATTATCATCCGTTATACCATCTTGATATAATTTCCCAGAAACAACACGATAATATTCTTCTAAAAATGACGAATCTAATTGATAGAAAATTCCTTCTTGAAGCACGGAAACATTTTCTAAACTATCTTTTTTTAAAAAGAGTTTTTGGTTAGGATAACCTTCTTCAACACTCCTTATTAGACTTTCATCTAAATTTTCATGCAAATAATCAATATATTCTCTAGTTATATTATTAAGATGACTTCCTCTTCTATTTTTGGGGTCATAAGCTTGAAAACCACCTTTATCAATAGCTTCCCTTTGAAAAGAACTAATATCTAAATCTAAATGAACTTCATTAATTAAAAGAGGGACGGTTGCTAAAGATTCTCTTTCTAAATCTCTTATCGCCTTATTAAAGCCGTTTCCTAGCCCTAAAACTAATAATACACCAATAATCCCAATACTTCCCGCAAAGGCAGTTGTGAGGGTACGCCCAAGTTTCGTTCTTAAATTCCTAAACGAAAGTTTAAGTGCTTCCCAGTAATTCATTGATGTTTTTCTAGGATTGTAGTTATCTTTTTCATCTACCGCTTCGCTTACTTTTGTATCACTTACTACTTGACCATCTAGAAGATTAATGGTTCTTGTCGCATATTTATTTGCGAGTTCTTTATTATGTGTAACCATAATAACTAACTTATCTTTAGAAATTTCTTTAATTAAATCTAAAATTTGTACACTTGTTTTAGTATCTAAAGCACCAGTTGGTTCATCCGCAAGTATAATTTCAGGATTATTCGCAAGTGCTCTAGCGATAGCGGCACGTTGTTTTTGTCCCCCTGATAATTGACCTGACTTTTTATACATTTGATCTTCTAGGCCAACACGCTTTAATACTTCTTTCGCTCTTTCTTTTCTTTCTTTTGCGGAAATGCCACTTAAAGCCATTCCCATTTCAACGTTTTCGATAATAGAAATATGATTAATTAAATGATAATTTTGAAAAATAAATCCTACCTTATTATTTCTATAATAATCCCAATCATGATCTTTAAATTCTTTTGTAGATTTACCTTCAATTATTAAATCTCCTTCTGTGTATTGATCAAGTCCACCAATTATATTTAAAAGAGTTGTTTTTCCACAACCACTTGGACCTAATATCGCCACAAAATCTTTTTTTTCAAAAGAAAGATTAATATTTTTAAGTGCGGTAAATGGTTTTCCCGCTATTAAATAATCTTTTTTAATATTAACAAGTTTTAACATAATATACCTTCTTCCAACGTATGAAATTATAACATAATTATAAATCTTTTATATATTTTTAAAACTTAAAAGTGCTTTCAAAGGAAAAAAGCGAATAAAAATCGCTTTTTCTTTAAATAAAGTATCTAAAAATTATTGTTTTTTCTTTTCCAATTCTTTATAAATGGTTGCCATTCCAGCCTCACTTGTTTCTTTATATTTAGGATCCATATCAAGTCCTGTTTGATACATTGTTTCAACTATCATATCAAAAGAAATCTTTCTTGTTTCAAATAATATAAGTGCGAGTTCACTTGCGTTAATCGCCCTTAAAGCCGCCACCGCATTTCTTTCTATACAAGGTATTTGAACATACCCCATTACTGGATCACAAGTTAAACCTAAATGATGTTCCATCGCAATTTCTGCAGCATATTCAATTTGTTCAATTGATTCGCCCATTAAATATGCATAAGCTGCCGCTGCCATACTACAAGCACTACCAACTTCAGCTTGACAACCACCAACCGCACCAGAGATTGTCGCGTTTCTTCTAATAATATTTCCAAAAAGACCTGCGATTGCTAATGCGTTAATTATTTTATCTTTTTTAATATTGTTAGTATCAGCAGCATAATAAAGCACTGCCGGTAAAATTCCACTAGCGCCACAAGTAGGCGCAGTTACTACAATTCCCCCGCTCGCATTTTCTTCACTTACTGAAAATGCATAAGTAGATAAAAGTGTTCTGTTTTTTAAATTAACATCTTCTTGTTTTAAGGCACTTTCATATAGTTTATGTGCTTTTCTTTCTACTTTTAAGTTTCCTGGTAATAAACCTTTTTTTTTAATTCCTGTTTTAATAGTTTTAATCATTTGATTATAAACTTCTTCTAAATATAAAAATAAATCATCACTATCATATTTTTTAATATAATCAACTAAAGAAATTTTGTTTTTTAGGCAATAATTTCTAATTTCATCAAAGGATTTATGTGGATATAACTTTTCATCTTCTTTAATTTCATTATTAAATAAAATGTCTCCACCACCTAATGAAACAACCTCGATTTCATCTGTTTTTTTACCGTCTTTAAACACTGCAAAAATAAGTAAATTAGGATGCTTATTTGGATTAAGAGCGCCCTTAAAAGAAACATCTTTTAAGATGTCTTTAATAACTTCATTCGTCAAATGACCTTCCCCTGTTAACGCAAGCGAATTATAAAGTGTTACTATAAAACTATGATTAGGATACATCTTCTTTATTCTTTCACTAGCGAATCCAGGCCCCATTGTATGACTACTGGAAGGTCCATGACCAATTTTAAAAAGCGTCTTAATCGATTTCATATAAATCACTAAATTTTTCCTTTAAATATCTAATATAATAACTTGGATTAAATGGCTCTTTTGTCGCAATTAATAATAATTCTTTTGGAGTGTGTAGGCAACCATATTTATGAATTTTCTCTTTTAGCCACTCATTGATTTTAGAAATGTTATTTTCTTTAATGGCCTTTTCAAATTCAAATTCTTCTTTCATTTTATAATATAGTTGTGAAGCGATCGCTGAACCTAATGCATAGGTTGGAAAATAACCAAATGAACCTTGAGACCAATGAATATCTTGTAGGACTCCTAAAGAATCTTTTTTAACTGTAACTCCTAGATATTCTTTATAAAGTTTATTCCATAGTTTAGGAATATTTTTTGTCTTTAAATTACCATTAAAAATTTGTTTTTCAATTTCATATCTAACCATAATATGTAATGAATAAGTAAGTTCATCACTATCAATCCTGATAAAACCACATTTAACACGGTTAATATAAGCGTAAAAATCATCCAATGAAACCTTCTTTAATACTGGAAAGTATTCTCTTAATTTGTCATAATGTGTTTCCCAAAAAGCATAACTTCTTCCAATAATGTTTTCATAAAATCTTGATTGTGATTCA
>JAAZKC010000101.1 GCA_012800005.1 Acholeplasmataceae bacterium
ACTTAAGATAGAAAAAGTGATGGAAAAAAATCATATTTGGGAAATTAGAAGTATCTATACCCTACTATCTTTGCTTGCAGGCCATGTTATTGGAACGATTTTTGAAAATATTTATTTAATGATTAAAGGGGTAATGTAGTTTCGATTTCCCCAAGATTAGTAACCTCAAATTGATGGTTAAAATAATCTAAAAATTCATTAAGGTTATCATCATTAAGATAAAATGTTACTGTGACATTTTCAGCAAACGAAGTATCTTTAATGGTGGCATTATTATTTAAGTAGTAGTTAATTTTTTCATAAGAACTATAATCAACGACTATTTCATATAAAGTTCTTAAGGCTTTCTTATAAAAGGAGGCCTTTTTTAAAGCGTCGCTTGGTGCGCCACTATAAGCTCTAATAAGCCCACCTTTACCAAGCATAATACCTCCAAAATACCTTACCACAACGCATAAAACATCATCTAAATTATTTGTAAGTAAAACTTGTAAAATTGGCATACCAGCGGTTCCTGCTGGTTCACCATCATCATTAGATTTTTGAATGTTTTGTTTATCTAAAACATATGCATAACAGTGATGTGTTGCGTTATAATGAAGTTTTTTAATTTTAAGAAGTTCTAAATTAACTTCCTCTATGGTCTTAGTAGGAATTAAATAGGTAATAAACCTAGATTTGTTAATAATAACTTCATCTTCAATTTTATTTTTAAGATAATACATTTTACCACCTAAAAATATTATAACATGGATGTTTTAAGATATAATTATTAATGTTAAATGGTATAATGATACTATGGAACTAAATAAGGCAAGATTTATAATAGAAAGATTAAAACAAAATAACTTTGAAGCGTATTATGTCGGTGGTTGTGTAAGAGACCATCTTTTGAAGATGCAAAGTAATGATATCGATATTACTACTAGTGCGAAACCTAGAGATGTTTTAAATCTTTTTAAATCTGTTCCTAGTGGACTTAAATACGGCACTGTAACAGTAATTGAAAATAATGTTAGAGTTGAGGTTACAACTTACAGAAAAGAAGCTAATTATGAAGATTATAGAAGACCAGAAGAAATAAATTTAGAAGCTTCAAAGGAAGAAGATGTGAAAAGAAGGGATTTTACGATTAATGGTCTTTTAATGGATGAACACTATAATATTTATGATTATGTTGGTGGAATGAAGGATTTAGATGATAAAATCATCAGAGCGATAGGAATTCCTAAAGAACGTTTTAATGAAGATGCGTTAAGATTACTTAGAGCGATGTACTTTCAATCTAAATTAGGTTTTGAAATAGAAGAAAGAACTTTAAAGGCGATTAAAGAACATAGCGATTTAATTAAGCATTTGCCTAACGAAAGAATTTTAAATGAAATGTTGAAACTGCTTAAAGGTGATTATCAATTAATGGCATTTAAATCATTAGAACTAACAAATCTACATAAACAATTAGATGGTTTAGAAAAAGGAATAGAATATATTAATAGCCATATAAATGAAAATTTATATACTGACACTTTTTTCACACTATGTTTTTCACTTCATGGTAAAGTTCCTAGTTCTTGGAAGTTTTCTAATGTCCATAAAAATAGATATAAAAAAGCTTTAAATTTAGTTTTAAAGAAAGAAGAAATTAGTGAGTTAACTTTATATGAAAATGGCCTAGAAATATCTGTTTTGGCAAATAGAGTGATGTTTTATTTAAACATTAGACCTTTAGAGATTTCTAAAATTAAAGAGATGTATAATAATTTAGAAATTAAGAGTATGACTGATTTAAAAGTTAAGGGTTCAGATATTTTAAAACTAACAAATAAAAAACAAGGTTCTTGGTTAAGAGAATTACTAGATGAATTAGTAAAAAAGGTCTTAATGAAAGAACTTAAAAATGATAAAGAAGAGTTATTATCTTATGTGAGGGAGAAATTAAATGAAAAGTGAGTTTTTTTCCTATTTAGATGGGTTTAATTTAATTACGATTATCGTTCCTAATGAAATTAATGGTTATAATAAGAAGTTTAATTTGATTGCGGAAAATGAAACTATTCCTTTAACCATTTTACATATAGAATCATTAGGTTCTGAAACGAAATATACAACTGAAGTTAATGAAACAATCTCGCTTAACGAGTCTTATTATGTTAGTGATGAGGAAAGAAGACTTTCATTTTTAAGAATAGGGAAAGTTGTGAGAACTGAGCTTTTCGATATGATGTATGAGTATGATAAACATGATTTAGGAGCAACTTATACTAAAGAAAAAACCATTTTTAAACTTTGGAGTCCAGTTGCCAAAGAAATTGAATTAGAACTTGTGTTAACTAATGGAATGAGACAATATATTGATTTAACTTATCATACAAATGGTTTATGGCAAACAGAAATATTTCAAGATTTAGAAGGTGCTAAATATAGGTATAGAGTTAGAGTTAATGAATGGTTTAAAACAATCACGGATCCTTACGCAATCTCTTCAACCGCGAATGGCACATATGCCTATATTGTTAATCCAAATAAGTTTAGAAAATTTGAATATACAATACCTGAATTTAGTGGGAAACGGGTTGATGCGGTCATTTATGAGGCATCTATTAGAGATCTAACAAGTTCCCCTACATCAAAGGCAGTTAATAAGGGGAAGTTTGTAGGATTACTAGAAGGGCATAAAGATGAAGGCATTGATTATATTTCTAAATTGGGAGTTACACATCTTCAATTATTACCAATTTATGATTTTGAAGGTGTTGATGAATTATCACAATTTTCAAGTTATAACTGGGGTTATAATCCAAGTCAATATAACGTTGTTGAAGGTTCTTTTTCTACGGATCCAAATAATCCATACAAGCGAATTAACGAACTTATTGAGTTAATTGATTATATTCATAAAAAGGGTATGAGAGTATCTATGGATGTTGTTTATAATCATGTTTATAATATGAAGACATTTCCTTTTGAAAGTTTAGTTCCAGGATATTTTTTCCGCTTTGATAGAAGTGGGATTAAAACCCAGTCAAGTGGGTGTGGAAATGATACCGCAAGTGAAAGATTAATGATGCATCACTTTGTGCTACAATCTATTAAACATTGGATGAATACATTTAAAATTAGTGCGTTTAGATTTGATTTAATGGGACTTCATGATATAGAATTAATGACAAAGGTAAACATCGTTACGGAAAGTATTGATCCTCATGTGATGATTTATGGTGAGGGTTGGATAATGGAATCAACTGTACCAAAAGAATTAAGGTCAAATATGAGTAATTCTCAGTTTATGCCTAATATTTCATTTTTCAATGATACTTTTAGAGATACGATTAAAGGTGGAACATTTTCTAAAACAATTGGTTATGCATTAGGTGGTAAAGTTAAGAAAAATGATTTATATTATTTATTTACTGGAAGCGCGATTGATCGATATAAGTTTTCTAATCCAAGCCAATCTTTAAACTATATAGAATGTCATGATAATCATACATTTTATGATAGAGCTAAAATATTAAATAAATCTTTAACAGAAGAAGAAATTAAAGATTACGCGGCTTTAGCGATGGCGTTTGTGGTGTTATCTCAAGGGGTTCCATTTATTCACGCAGGTCAATCATTTTTAAGAACTAAACAAGGAGTTGAAAACTCTTATAAATCAAGTGATGAAATTAATCAGATTGATTGGAGTTTAAAAGATAAACATCAAGATTTAGTTAATACCACAAGAGATTTAATCAAATTAAGAAAACAACATCGTGTTTTCCGATTAGATTCAAACACGAAAATTAAAAAACAAATCAGAATTCAAACAACTAGCCCAGAAAAAAACACAATCGGGTTTCAATTAACTGATTTAAATAAAACCTTATGTGTTTACTTTAAAAACGATTATGAACACGAATTATTAACACCTGGTCCTGATTATGAGTTAATATTTAATAAAGACCATATTACTAGTGGACATGAAAATGATTTAGTTGTGAATAAACCGGGATGTTATATATTTATAAAGGAGGATTAGTATGCTTAAAATAGAAGGGAAAATAGAAAGTTTCAATATTGGTGAAGATTTTTCTAATTGTAATATAGTTACTAAAGATAACGAAAAGATGAATCTTAAACTCACCAAAGAACAATTAAAAGAGCTTAAACAAGAAAGGGTTTATGTCTTTAACTATGAAGAAATTATGGTAAATGATAAACTGCAAAATCACGTGATTTCTTTTTTAGAACTTTTTAATTATATTGAAGATCCGATTTTGCTTAAAGAAAAGTTATCTGATTATTATGAGTTTTCCCCACTTAGCACAGAAGAAGTTAAAAAAGCTGTTGAGACTTATTTAAATAAGATTAAAAATCCTATTTTAAAAGAAATAACTAAAAAAATATACAAGAAATATGAAAAAGGTTTTTACACCTATCCAGCTGCAGTAAGATTTCATCACGCCTATATTGGTGGGCTTGCATATCATACTAAAACAATGCTAGATATCGCAGAAGGACTTTTAGATGTTTATTCATTTATTAATAGAGATTTAGTCTATTCAGGAATTATTTTACATGATTTATGTAAAGTAGATGAACTATCAGGCTTTGAAGGTGGAGAATATACAAAAGAAGGTCAATTGATTGGACATTTAGTAATGATTTCTCAAGAGGTAATGATGTTAGCGAAAGAATTAGGTTATGAAAAGAAAGAAGAAGTTTTAGTTTTAAATCATATCTTGCTTTCTCATCATGGAATTCCTAATTTTGGAGCGGCTAAAAGACCACTAACAGCGGAAGCTTTATTAGTTTGGTATGTTGATACAATCGATTCTAAGTTTACTGTTTTAGGAGAAACTTTAGAAAAAATAGAAGAAGGTACATTTACTGAAAGTATTTCAGTTATTGATAAATCAAAGTTTTATAAGCATAAGGTAAAATAGCATGAAAACCTTATTATAAAGGCATTATATGAAAAAAGAACTACTCAAGCGAATAGTTCTCTTATTATTATTATTCAAAAGTTGTAAACCAATCCCCATAAATCTCCATATACATCTCATGTGTACGAGCATATAAGAAAAACTGATTTTCATTTACTGTGACTAAGTTATTGAAACGTGCTGTATTATCAGTCGTTGCAAACTTAAAGTTTTGTGATAAAAGATATTTATTTAGTAAATGAAGTTTTGTGAAGTTGTTTTCATATTTTGCAAGAATTGGGTTTAAATAATTTTCTAAAGCTTGTTTAACATTGGTTGGTAACGTTACTGTACCTTCTTCACTATTGGTTTGATAAATATAAATTTTAACTTGGTTAGCAGAGATTGCATCAGTATCGCTATAAGCATCTAATGCTGGAAGATCATTGCCGTCTTTATCTTTCAAAATAATGTGTTCATAAATTTTATATGCATCACTGTCGCGATATTTAATGTCATCATCAATAGTGAACTTAGCACTATGTGCAACAGAACCACCAGTTGTTAAAATTAAATGCCAGCCAAAGTCCGTTTCTAATAAATCTTCATACAAACTAGGTCTATTGTCTAATTTATTAGTTGGAAAAGATTTATCGATATCATAATATTCCGTTTTAACTTCAGCATAAATTTCCATAATTCTTTCATAGAATTTATCATCTAATTTAGAACTTTTATCAGGATAATTAGTTTGGTTAGTAGTAGGATTCATTGATTCAAATAAAACTTGAAATCCTTCTTTTTTAAAGTCAGCCCATTTACAAGATGGGTCGTTTTTACCTTCTAATGTATTGCAGTTGTCAGGTTTAATTTTAGAACTCTTTTTAAAGTCTTCTGCAATCGCTCTTAAGCCGTCTGCGATATTAGAATATTGACTTGCCTCATCGTGAACTACTTGCATAAACTCGGTAACCTTACTTCTGTAAGAAGCACGTTTTTCTTCTGATAAAGTTTCAAAGAATTCATGTGGTTTATCCGGGTTTTCATCTTCATCCATATCAACATGAATTAAGAAGTGGCTTTGTGATAAACTAAAATATTGTTCTCTAAGTCTGTTGGCATATAGAGCTAGTTTTTCATAAATTTCTTCACCATAGTGAGCTTCTAAATCTTCTAAATAAAGGTTTTCAACATCTGTCTTAATATAAATATTTTCAATCGCCTCGTCAATAGAATTAGCTCTGAATGCTAATTTTAAGAATTTCGCTCTTCCCATTTCTTTTGGAAACCCACTTCCTTTAAAGGCGTCGTTAGAGAAATTTCTAATCATATTTTCAATATTAGTTCTATATTCAGCAATTTCTTCATCAGTAACCCTATTTCGATAATCACTATTTAATAAAGCCTTACTAACAGCTAAATCCATTGCGGTAGAAACACCTAGTTGTTTTTCAAGCCTTTCATAAAATGTATCAACTTTAATTTCAACATCATTAATTTTCGCAACGATGTCTTTTGAAGATTTCTTAGCCATCTTAAATTTTTCATTCCTAAGAATCAAATGAAGTTCTTCATCATAAAATTGTACTTCGGCTTCATCTAATCTCTTGGTCGCAAGTTCGTTGACATAAGCATCAGTTAATTTAGATTCTTTAATCTTGTGGAAGTATTCTTCTGCATAAGTAGTTAAAATAATACCATCATCTTCATAAACTTTAAGTTGGTCTTCATTATTAAGTTGTGCCTTAACATCTTCATTATGATCAGCAAGTTTAAATAAAATATAGTAGTAGTTACCAAATGATCTTGGTTGTGCAGTAAAGCGAACCCCATCTTCATCGGTAGTTAAAGTATTATATAGATAATTTCTAACTGATGAAAGTTGGTTTCTAGAACTGATTTTCCAATCATCATACTCTAAAGTGAATAATCCTTTTTCTTCGCCATTGTTAACATATGTAGAATCATCTAATAAACTTTGTAAAGTTGGATATAAAGAAACATCAATTTGTTCTTTATATGGATAGGTTTCATTATAGATAACTAATAACATATTAAGTGCTTCATCAATTGTTAACGCTGTATCTGGACCTTCTAAAATAGGGCGCTCAGGGTTAACTTTGTAATCGTTATAATATAATTTATATTCACTTTCAGTTAACTCTCCAGTACCGTTTTTTTCTTCAAGGTCAAGTTTTTCTAAGACAGTTAAAGCATAACCTTCAACTATATCAACTCTTGGGTCTGGAATAACATACCACTTTCCAACGTGAGCTTTAATCGAATGTTTTCTAAGCGTTGCCTCACTTTCGTATAAATTAGAAAATCTTACACTTATATAACTTAAAGGATAGCGTTTCTTAATATTGTTGTCAAAGTAATTACCTAAATCAACATCTTTATCAATATAGTTAGTAGAATCGGTATCTAAAACTTCCTCTTCTAATTTTTCACGTGCATAAACTCTTTTGGCAACATCTAATTTATAGTAGTCTAAAACTTTGTCGTTATGATTATTAAAGTTTTCGCTGTCAATATCAGCTAAAGTAATTGTTACTCCCAACAAACTCATTGCATCAATATAAGATTCAACGTTTTTATTAAGCATTGCTTCAGGAATTTCTTTTAATGCATCCATTTCTGTTTGACCAAAGATAGCTTTATTTACGTAATATAAATAGTCATCTTTAAATGTTTCTTTATTACTAACTTTTGTTAGTTCATCCTTATATAGAACTTCGTGTAACATTTTTGTTAATGTTTGTGTTCCTGAAAATCTCATTTCTTCGTAAAGTTCTTTTTCGGTTATTTCAAAGCCGTCAGTAGAAGCGTATACTTTGTCGGTTAGTGAACCGAAAGGAATAGAAGATTTTTTATTTCCACACGCTACTAGAGTAAGGGTTAAAATTGATAATAGTATAAAACCCCAACTCTTTTTTAATATTTTTTTATTCACTGTTTTCACTCCTTGATTTCTCCTCTTTTTAAAAATTACAAGCAATAATAATATAACACAGTTATAAACGGTTTGCAATTGTAAATAATGTGCTTTTCTAATTAAGCCTCTTTTAATAATAGCAAAAAAAGAATTATTTTTAAAGCCCCAAATGTATGATATAATCATAAAGTGGTGATAAAATGAAGTTTTTAGCAATTGCATCTAGTTCAAAAGGCAACTCAAGTTACTTAGAAACTAAGGACATTAAGGCTTTAATTGATGTTGGAATTTCTTATACAAAAATAAAAAAAGCCTTAAAAGAAATTGATGTTAATATAAGTGAGATAACTCATGTTTTTATTACTCATGAACATAGTGATCATATTAAAGGGCTTAAAATGCTACTTAAACATCATAGTCCTAAAGTTTATTTAACGGAGGGAACCAACTCATACCTGAAGTTAGAAAATGCTAATATTATTAAAGCATTAGAGAAAGTAGTCATTAGTGATTTAAGTGTTTTACCAATTCCGCTATCTCATGATGCTAAGGAAGCTGTTGGATTTGTGCTTGAAAAAGAAAATAAAAGCATTTGTTATATTACTGATACAGGATATATCATTAATGAATTAATTTCTTTGTTAGAAAATCATACCCTATATTATTTAGAGAGTAATTATGATCCGTTTACATTACTTCACTCAAAAAGGCCTTACCACCTTAAAAAAAGAATTATTGATGAAAAAGGTCATTTATCAAATGAAGAATCTGCTTATTACTTTTCTATTTTAAAAGGTGATAAAACTAAATATTTAATTCATTCTCACATTAGCGAAGAATGTAATACTTTAAAAAAAATAAAAGAGACCTTTGATACGGTATTAAGAGTTCAAGGCGAAGGGACGGAGTTTAAAAGATATTATGCTTTACCAAATGAAAGCACAGAGTTGATTATTTTATGATTATTTTAGCGGTAGGAAAAATTAGAGAAACATTAGAAGAAGAAATTAACTTTTATAAAAAACAAATGCCTAAACTTAAAATAATCGAAATAAAAGATTCAAATAAAGAAAAAGAAGGAAGACAATTACTTAAATATATGAAAGATAATTATTGTGTTTCTTTATCAATTAAAGGTAAGGCATATGACAGCATTTCTTTTTCTAATTTTTTAGAAAAACTAAAGGAAAAGAAAAATTTAACTTTTATTATTGGCGGTTCAGAAGGGTTAAGCGATGAAGTGTTAAAAGAATGTAGGGAACATATTAGTTTTTCTAAAATGACGTTTCCACATGGATTAATGAGACTGATTTTAGTAGAACAATTATATAGAGCAACTAAAATCAGTGAAAATCATCCTTATCATAAGTGAGGTGTATTTATGATTAAATATGTAATTTGGGATTTCAACGGAACAATTTTGGATGATAAAGAATTATCATTAAACCTTTTAAATGAAATTTTAAAAAAACAAGGGAAAAAGCCCGTAGATGAAGAAGCTTATTTAAAACTTTTCGGGTTTCCGATAAAAAAATATTATCTTAAGGCGGGAATTACTTTTGAAGAAGAATCATTTGATGATATTGCGAAGTGGTATATCGCAAAATATCAACCTCTTAGCCTTGATTTAAAACTTCATGATGGCGTGGTAGAAACACTCATTATTTTAAGAAAAATGGGAATAAAAAATATTTGTCTTTCTGCAAGTCTTCAAAAAAATTTAGAAGAACAACTAAAACACTATGAAATTTATAATTATTTTGATTATGTTATTGGAATGGACAATATTAAAACGGAAGGAAAAGAAAAAGTAGGCGCTAGATTTTTAAAAGAACATAAAGTCAACCCTAATGAGTGTTTATATATTGGGGATACTATTTATGATTATGATGTCGCAAGGAAAATGAGAGTGCGGGCAATCTTATTTAGTGGGGGTCATCAAGCAAAAGAAAGGCTGCTTAAAAAAACAAAAATAATTATTGATAATATTTATGATATAATATCACTGGTGAATAAAGAACAAAGGAGAAAAAAAGTGAGAAAATTTTTTAAAGATTTCGGTAATTTTATCGCGAAAGGAAATGTCCTCGATTTAGCGATAGGGATTATTATAGGAGGCGCATTCAACGCTATTATTAGAAGTGTTGTTAATGATTTGTTGATGCCTGTGATTAGTTTAATATTTAGAGCCGATGTTTCTAAAAAGTTTGCTGTTTTAAGAGGAACTGCAGAGTATGTAGCTAATGCTGATACTGGAGCATTGGAACTAGTTAAATCACCAGATGCAGTATTGCTTTATTGGGGAAATTTCTTACAATCAGTGATAGATTTTCTCATCATTGGTTTAACACTATTTATTATTATGAGAGTGTTTATGAAATTAAAAGCAAGAAAAGAAGCACATATAGCAGCAATTAAAGCAAAACGTGAAAGTGGAGAACAGTTAACTGAAAAAGAAGAGGCAGTTCATCCAGAACCAGTTATTCCAGAAGAAATCCTATTATTAAGAGAAATTAGAGATTCACTTAAAAAAGAAGAGGGAAATAAATAAAAACTACTAAATGAAAGAGTGTCTTTGTGGCGCTCTTTTATGTTTTAAAATAAAATATCCAAATATAAATATTTGTATACATTGTGAAAAAAATTGCAACTCTAAACAAAAAATCGTAGAATACTAGCGTATGGACCCCCACTTTCGAAAATAAAAATATGATAATGGCACTTCAGGGCTTAGTAATGTCTTGAAGTGCCATTTTTCGTCTTGCGTATTAAATTAAGCTAAAATAATTTTTTTATTTCATCCGCATTTTTAGTAAATTGGTTTAATTTTATTCCGTAATTTTGACTCATTAATTTTAAATTATCATCAATATAAGTAAGTAAATATTCTTTATTTGATAATTTAAATGCCTGGTATTTTCTTAAAGAATCTACTAGTGATGTTAATGGAATTTTGTTTTTCATTTTCTTAACTTCAATTACTCTTAATAAAAATAATGCGCTCATACATATTAAGAAATACCCTCTTATTGCTTCCATTTTAGAGTGATAAATTGGTCTTGTTTCTAGTGTTGTTTTTAAAACTTTAAAAGAATCTTCAATTTGCCAAAGTGCTCTATATGCTTCAACTATTTCAAGAGGTGGAGCCTTAATCTCGCTTGAAACGAATAAATTAAACCCATCTAACTCGCTATCCTCAATAACTTTTTCATAATCAATACTACGTTCTTTATCGGCGTCCAACTCTTGTCCTAAATCATCATACAAAGTCTCTTTAACATATTTACTAGTATGTCCGTAAAGTTCTTTTTTATATCCAGAAGAAGTTTTAATTCTTTTTTCTAACTTACTTAAAGCCCTATCTCTTTCATATTTTGTCTTTTCTGCATAAGAACGTGACCAATAGGCTATTTGAATTTGTGGAATCTCAACGTCCTTATCTTTATCATCAACAGTTTTTACTTTAATCTTATCAAAATCATCTATTCTAACCTTATACTTAGCAATTACTTCCTTTTTATCTTTATCTAAAATATCAATATAACCGTTAGGATCTTTTATCCATTTTTTTACCTCTTCACTAGATCCTCTAACAGATTCAGAAAAAATATAGCCATCACCATCTAAATAAGTCTCTTTAATGTTATCACCAGAATTTAAACCTTTATCAGCGATTCTAATGATTTTCCCATTAATATTGTGTTTATCTTTCATCTCTTTAATAACGTCTTTATATAAAGGATATTCAGACTCATTACCAGAATACATTTTATAATCAATTGGTATTTTATCTGCGTCTAATAAAAGTGCTAATCCAATAATTGGTTGGTTAGTATTTGATTTACATGGTCCTTTTTGCATATAGTCATGTGGCTTATCTATCTCAAAGTAAAAGTTCGTGCAGTCAAAATAAACCTTTTTTGTATTACTTCTATATTTTTCACCAAATTTTCTTCTTAAAATTTCAAATGCTGCTACATCAGCATTATTGCTTCCTAAAGCGAAAATGGCATCATACATTTGATCTTTCGTAAAATTAAAGTCATGATAAAAAGAATTATACATTGAGTCATATGATTCTAATTTTGAATTAGGATTTAATACTCTAGAGTAAACTAAAAATTCAAAAATTTCTGAAAGTGAATAACGGACATTTTTTCTTGACATATAAATTATCGCATCAAAATATTTTTTTAAATCTAATTCATTATATAGTTTCTTTAAAGGGAAATAACCTAAGTTTATTAATTTCTTTTCACCTTCAGGAATTGGATTTGATAAACTATTTTTTCTTCGCTCATTTTCCTCTTTAATCCATTCTTGAAAATGAGCGATAGGATCTACATATTTCTTTTCAAGTTCATCAAGATATCCTAAAGATTTAAATGTTTTTTGTCTAACGTTTTTAATTTTCGAATCATAAACCGAATCTACAATTGATAAATAAATGCGTCCATATTGTGGGGTTCTTTTTAAATAAAGTGCCATGTCTTTTACCTCTTTGTTGTCAAATTTATTGTATATAAATATTATACAATAATACGCAAGAATATGCAACATAAAAGTTAAAAAATATTTTTTTGATTTGACAAATAAAAAAGGCTTAACTAAGCCATGATTTTTTAAAAAACGTTAAAATGTTTTCAAAAGGTTTCTTGCGTATTTCCAAAAGACGGGACACAATTAAATAATTTTAAAAAGAAAGGGACTAGTTTTTAAAATAGTCTCTTTTTTCTTCTTTAAATTGTAAAAATAAGCCCTCTATGATAATATATCATTAAATAATTTAATGGTTTTAAAAGGTGAAATGGTATGATTGTTCAAATGAGACATGGAGCGACACAAGCTCAAAGTGAAAAAGTAATTAATTTTTTAAAAGAAAAAGGCTTTGAAATAAAAGATGTTTCTTCTGATAATGTAATTATCTTTGGAGTTATTGGTGATACAAAATATTTAAATGCTTCTGATTTAGAAGCGTTTAGTGGTGTTTTTCAAGTTACGAGAATTCAAACTCCTTATAAATTAGTAAGCCGTCAGTTTAAGAGCGAAGATACCATTATTCATATTAAGGATGATATTTATATTGGTGAAGGTTATTTTGAAATAATTGCGGGCACTTGTGCAGTTGAAACAAAAGAAATCACAGAAGAAGTGGCTAAGGCTTTAGTATCTAATGGAGTTAAGATTTTAAGAGGTGGTGCCTTTAAACCTAGAACCTCACCTTATTCTTTTCAAGGTTTAGGAGTTAAAGGACTAGAAATATTAAATGAAGTAAAGAATAAATATAATTTAGTGGTTGTAAGTGAAATAGTTAATGAAAAAGATATTCCAGCATTCGAAAAATATGTTGATGTTTATCAAGTAGGTGCTAGAAATATGTATAACTATGAACTATTAAAAGCTTTAGGTAAAAAGACTAAAAAACCGATAATTTTAAAGCGTGGCATAAGCGCGACAATTGAAGAATGGTTAATGAGTGCGGAATATATACTAAGTTCTGGAAACCCTAACGTTATTTTATGTGAAAGAGGTATTCGCACCTTTGAAAGATACACAAGAAATACACTTGATATTCAAGCGGTGCTTGCGGTTAAAGAGTTATCACACTTACCTGTGATTGTAGATCCATCACATTCAAGTGGAAAATATACAATGATTGAAAAATTGTCTTTAGCAAGCCTCGCAGTAGGTGCGGACGGAGTTATGGTTGAAATTCATCCAAATCCTGAGTTTGCCTTATCTGATGGGGCACAATCATTAAAATTAGATAAGTTTAGCCATATGGTTAAAGAATTAAACAAATTAAAGAAAGGTTTAAAAAAATGATTTTTTTTATTGTTGGGCTTGGGATGATGGGCTCAAGTTACGCTAAAAAACTCACAGAAAAAGGCTATATTGTTTATGGATATGATAAGTGTGATTCTACAAATAAAGAAGCGTTAGAAAAAGGCTTTGTTAAGTCAAATAAACTTGAGTGTTTAAGTAAAGCTAATTATATTATTTTATCTTTATATCCAGATGATAATGTTAAATTTTTACATGAACATAAAGCCTTAATTAATCCTAACGCGTTTATTACTGATATTAGTGGAATAAAGAGTAATATGATTATTAAAATAAAGGAGACTATTGATAACTCTTATATGTCACATCACCCTATGGCTGGAAGTGAAATTAAAGGAATTAAAGGAGTTAATCCTAATATTTTTAAAGGTGCTAATTTTCTTATTATTGATGATAATAATAGTGAAGATGAGATTAACAAACTATTAATTTTAAAAGAAGCGTTAGAATTCGGTAAAGTATCAATTACTTCAAAGGAAATTCATGATGAAATGATTTCTTTCACATCACAAATGCCACACGCGCTTGCGATAGCTTTAGTGAATAGTGATACTTATAAAGATACTAAATCATTTACTGGAGATAGTTTTAGAGATTTAACACGGATTGCGAGTATTAATGAATCTTTATGGAGTTTACTATTTTTAAATAATAAAGAAAACTTAGTTAAAGATTTAAATAATTTTAAAAATGAATTAAATAAAATAATTGATTCTCTTAATAATGATGATGAAAAAACCTTAAAAGAATTAATGATTAAATCAAAAGAAAAGAGGGATTCTTATTAGAGTTGAGGTTACATTAAAAGAATCTTATAACATCACATTTTCTAAAATAGGAATAGCGTTAAATAAATATAAAGATAAACGCTTATTTTTAATCACGGATGAAAATGTGTATTTTTATTATAAAAATCATTTAAAAGAAACATTAAAAGAATATAACGTTGACTATATAATTATAAAACCTGGTGAAAAATCTAAAAGCGAAGAAAAATATTTAAAAATAATACATGAATTATTAGAAAAACATATTACTAGAAAAGACATTATAGTCGCATTTGGTGGTGGAGTTGTTGGGGATTTAAGTGGGTTTGTCGCAGCGACAATTTTAAGAGGAGTTTCATTTATTAATATTCCAACTAGTTTACTAGCGATGGTTGATTCAAGTATTGGATCTAAAGTAGGAATTGATACTCACTATGGTAAAAACTTACTTGGTGCCTTTAAAAATCCTTTAGAAGTAATTATTGATTTTAATTATTTAAAGACTTTACCAAAAGAAGAGTATAATAATGGGATAGCTGAAGTAATAAAATATTATTTAATAGATGATGTTTCTTTATTAGAAGATATTAAGAATAATAATTTAGAAAATATTATTAAAAAATCAATAAAATCTAAAAAAGAAATAATTACTAAAGATCCATTTGAAACATATGAAAGAATGTATTTAAATTTTGGGCATACATTCGCTCATGCCATTGAAAGACATTCTAATTATGAAATTCCTCATGGCTATGCAGTAGCGATGGGAATGGATATTTCAATAAGACTTGGAATATATTTTAATATTACAAATAAAGAAGTTTTAAATAAACTTCATAATTTATATAGTTATTATGATTTACCTCTATTTAAAGGGAATATCCAAGAGTTAGTTCCTTATTTAAGTAGTGATAAAAAAGCGCATGCAGATAAAATTAATTTTGTATTTATAAAAGATGTTGGCACACCTTATATTAAACAAATAGAAAAAGAGGTGTTTTATGAAATATCAAGTTTTTAAATCAGAAATAAATGGAACATTAAAGATGATTCCTTCTAAATCTTTAACTCATAGAGCTTTAATTTCGGCAGCGCTGGCTAAAGGTGAAAGTATAATTGAAAATCCTTTATATGCCGATGATACCTTAAAGACTTTAGAAATTTTAAAAAATCTAGGAGCGAGTTTTTTAACTCACTTAGATTATATTAAAGTTGCGGGAGGAAATATTAAACATTCTAATGTAGTTTTATTCGCAAAAGAATCAGGCTCGACAATTCGTTTTTTAATTCCTGTGGCTTTACTCACAGAAGAATTAGAACATTTTAGCCTAAGTCCTAGTTTAGCTAGTAGACCTTTTTTCGTTTATGAACATTTATTTAAAGAACATAATATTCATTTTGAAAAAAAAGGTGAAGATATTTTCGTTAAAGGGCCAATTTATTCTGGGGATTATAACATTGATGGTAGTATAAGTAGTCAATTTATTAGTGGGTTACTGTTTGTCTTACCTATTTTAGAAGGAGATTCAAAGATTATAGTTAGAAATAACTTTGAATCAAAAAGCTATGTAGAATTAACGATTAATGTTTTAAAAAAGTTTGGAATAAAAATAAATATGGCTGAAAACATCATTTATATTGAAGGTGGGCAACAATATAAAAACACTCAATTTACTGTTGAGGGTGATTATTCACAGGCCGCATTTTATCTTGCAAGCGCTGCTTTAGGTGGAAGTGTTACTTTACTTGGATTAACTAAAGATTCGCTTCAAGGAGACAAAAAAATATTAGAGTTTTTAAAAGAGTTTGGCGCTAATGTAATTGTTAAAGATAAAGAAGTTACTGTGGAAAAAGGGGAATGTAGAAAAGTAGATATTGATATTTCTGATACACCTGATTTGGGCCCAATTTTATTTGTGTTAGGGGCTTTAAGCGAAGAAGAGTTTAAAATAAGCGGAATCGAAAGACTTCGCTATAAAGAATCAGATAGAATAAAAGCGATGTTAGAAAATTTAGATAAAGTAAATGCTAAATATAAATTAGAAGAAAATATGATTACTTTTTATCCCAGCAAGTTAAAAGGGGGAATAGAAGTGAGTAGTTATAATGATCATAGAATATGTATGGCTTTGACAATTCTAGCATCCCATTTAAAGGAAGGATTAATTATTGATGGAATAGAATCAGTTAGTAAAAGTTATCCTACGTTTTTTGAAGATTTTAATATCTTAGGAGGAAAATATGCAACAGTTAAGAATGAAAATCACTGAAATTGATAGAGAAATCGCTAAATTATTTAATGAAAGATTTAAAGTGGTTAAAGAGATTAAAGAATATAAAAAACTACATAATCTTCCTATAACTGATAAAGAAAGAGAAAAAGCCTTATTAAAGGAAAATCTGAAATATATTGATGAGGAGTTTAGTCAGTTTTTCATTATATTTTATGATGCGTTAATGAATATATCAAAGGAATACCAAAAATGAAATATGGACTACTTGGCTCTAATATAAGTTATTCTTTGTCAAAAAAACTTCATGAAAATATCGCAAAGTTGAATGGTTTTAAAATTAACTATGAAATTATTGATATTAAAGAAGAAAGTTTAAAAACTTATATTAATTATTTATATGAAGGTAAGTATAAAGGATATAATGTAACTATTCCTTTTAAACAAAAAATCATTAAATATTTAGATATTTTGAGTCCAGAAGTTAAAATGATTGGATCATGTAATACTATAGTGGTTAGGGATGGTTTATTATATGGTTATAATACTGATTACTATGGTTTTAAAAAAACCATTGAAATAAATGATATTAAACCTAATACTACTTACATATTGGGAACTGGTGGAGCCGCAAGAACGGCGTATAGTTACTTATGTGAAAATGGTTTTGATTGTTTTATAGTTTCAAGAATAAATGAAGAAGACAAATTCTTTAAGAAACTTATCTATTATGAAGATTTTTATAAAATAAATCATGTGCCTATTTTAATTAACGCAACCCCAGTAGGAACAACTCCTAATTTTGGTTCGCCTTTAAAAAGTGTTAAGCAAACTTTTGATTTAGTGTTTGATTTAATTTATAATCCTTTAACTACTGAGTTGATGAGTCGTGGCAAAAGAAGTATTAATGGAGTAACGATGTTAATTTATCAGGCAATAAAGGCAGAAGAAATTTGGCAAGATAAAAAGTTAAAAGAAGATAAAAAAAGTATTAATTATCTAAGGAGTGTTTTATATGAACAAATTCGGTAAGAAATTCGTTGTTGAGGTTTTTGGAGAATCTCATGGTGAAAGTATCGGTGTTATTGTTGATGGAATGAAGCCAGGGATTAAAGTTAATTATGATTTAATTAACGCTGATTTAGAAAGAAGAAGACCTAAAAGAGTTGGTGAAACAAAAAGAGTAGAAACTGACTTATATACTATTGAATCAGGTATCTATGAAGGTATTACTACTGGAACACCTTTATTAGTGCGCATTCCTAATATGAATATTAAATCTAAAGACTATGACTTTAAAGATATGCCACGACCTTCTCATACTGATTATGTTAGTATGGTTAAGTATGGTCGTATATATCCTGGTTCTGGCCATTTTTCAGGGCGTATTACCGCAGGGATAGTTGTGGCGGGATCGCTAGCTAAAATGATGTTTCCATATGAAATAGAAACTAAATTTTTAAAGGTTGGCAATAAAAAAGATAACGAAGATTTAGATTCATATATTGAAAAAATAAGTGCACAAGGTAATTCTGTTGGAGCAATCTTAAAAGTAACAGTAAAAGGAGTTCCTGCGGGATTAGGTGAGCCATTTTTTGACAGTGTTGAATCAGTTGTTTCAGCTATGTTATATAGCATTCCTTCTGTTAAAGGAGTTTCTTTTGGAGTAGGGTTTAGTGGCATTTCATTATTAGGTAGTGAATATAATGATCCAATTATTAATGAAAAAGGTGAAACTAAAACTAACAATTCAGGAGGAATTAATGGAGGCATCACAAATGGTAATGATTTAATTATTAATGTCTTTATGCGTCCAGCATCAAGTATTAGCGTTCCTCAAGAAGTATATAGCTTTAAAACTAAAAGGTTAGAAACATTAGAAATTAAAGGTAGACATGATGCGTTCTTCCAAAGAAGAGCGGTAGTTGTGGTTGAAAATGCGATAATGATCGCGCTTGCGGATTTGAATTTACGTGTATAAGATTAAAGATGTTCCTTATGTAGGACCTAAAACTCTATCGATTTTATATAAAGAAGGCATATTTACACCACTTGATATGCTTTTTAGGTTTCCTAAAAAATATGAATCTTTTATTGAAGATTCTTTATTATTAGCGGTTGATAAAACTATTGTTACAACCACTGGAATTGTTTGTAGCATACCTAAGGTTGTTAATCATAAACCACCACTAAAAAGCTTACAGTTTAATATTTTAGTAGATAACGAAATTTATAAAGTAGTAGCTTATAGACGGGAGTTTTTAAAAGACCAAATTAAAGAAAACCAAGAAATTCAAGTTAAAGGACAGTTCTTTAAAAAAAGAAAATTAATAAATGCTTCAAAAGTTAATTTAAAACCACTAAAAAGACAGTTAAAACCAATTTATGATATTGAAGGATTATATGATTCAAATATTAGTAAAATTATTGTAAATATTTATAAAAATAAGATGGCTAATGTTTATGAAACCTTACCTAGAAGACTAATTAAAAAACGCGGATTAATGGATAGATACGATATGGTTTATGCAATGCATTTTCCAACTCCAGAGACATTAGACCGTGCTTATAAAAGATTAAAATATGAAGAGGCTTTAAACTTTCAAATAAAAATAATGACTGAAAGAATAAAGGCGGAAAAGACATATAAAGAACCTAAAAAATATGATTTAGAGAAAGTTAAAGAATTTATTAAAAAGATTCCTTATGAATTAACTAATGATCAAAAACAAGCGGTTAATGATATTTTCAAAGATTTTAAGAAAAACTATCCAGTTAAAAGATTAATTCAAGGTGATGTTGGAAGCGGGAAAACCGTTGTTGTAGGGATTTCCATCTATGGGGCTAAGACTTCTGGATATCAAAGTGCGTTTATGGCACCTACTGAAATATTAGCTAGCCAACACTATGAAACATTTATAAGAATGTTTCCTAATTTAAAGGTTGAATTATTAACTTCTTCAACTAAAAATAAAGAAGAAATTAAAGCTCGTGTTTTTAAAGGAGAAGTTGATTTATTAATTGGTACACACGCTTTAATTACTGATGATACAGTATTTAAAAATTTAGGTTTTGTAATTATTGATGAACAGCACCGATTTGGAGTTATCGCAAGAGAAACTTTAGAGAAAAAAGGTACTACTGATATTGTTTACCTAACCGCAACCCCAATTCCTAGAACATTAGCGATAGTGTTATTTGGAGATATGGAAATATCTAATATTAAAGAGATGCCAAAGGGAAGAAAAAAAGTTATTACAAGTTATTTTTCTAGTTCACAAAAAGAGGCAATTTATAATCATGTGAAAAAAGAAATAGATATAGGGAATAATGCTTATTTTGTAGTGCCATCTATTGAATCGGATAGAGGAGAAAATATTAATACTATTTATGAAGAGGTTAAAGATTTATTTTCTAATGTGTTTTTATTACATGGACAAATGGGTGGTAGTGAAAAACAAGAAATAATGGATGCGTTTAATAATACTAATGGAGCTGTGTTAATCTCAACAACCGTTGTTGAAGTTGGTCTTGATATTAAACATGCGACAATAATGGTTATTTTTGATGGGGAATATTTTGGCTTATCTCAACTTCATCAACTTAGAGGTAGAGTGGGAAGAAGTGATAAGCAAAGCTATTGTTATGTAGTTAGTAATAAAGGCGATATTGAAAGACTTAAGACTTTTGAAAAAGAAGATGATGGTTTTAAATTAAGTGAATTTGACTTATTAGATCGTGGTCCTGGAGAGTTTTTAGGAGTAAGGCAAAGTGGAGAAATTGACTTTAAATATGTTGATATAAATAATGACTACAACCTTTTACTAACTGCGAAAGAAGATGCTTTAAGTGTTTTAAGAAAGGAAGAAGAATTAGCATATTATCTTAAATATCACACCATCAAAGAAAAAGATTAAAAGTGTGTTATAATAATAAAACTTTGAGGTGATTATATGATTAAAATTGCATTAGACGCAATGGGCGGAGATTTTGGCCCAGAAGTAACGATTAAAGGAGCTATGGAAGCTATAAAGGCATATGATGATTTAGAATTATATGTTTATGGTGATGAAAAAAAGATTAAGCCATACTTAACAAGCACAGAAAGAATCACAATTATTCAAACTGATAAAGTTATTGATATGGGTGAAACTGATCCAATTAGAGTAATTAGAAATCAACGTGATTCATCAATGGTTATGGCTTTACAAAGTGTTAAAGATGGAGTAACTGATGGGGTTGTTTCTGCAGGTCCTACTCAAGCTTTAATCGTTGGAGCACATTTAGTTATTAGAAGAATGAAGGGAATGCATAGAGTTGCGTTAGCTCCAATTATTCCTTCTTTTGATAGAAAAGGAAAAATTTTATTAGATGTTGGTGCGAATGTTGAACTTAGAGCGGAACACATCTTAGAGCTTGCGACTTTCGCAAGTGTTGTTGCTAAAAGTTATCTCCAAAGAGAAAATCCAACAGTAGGTCTTATTAATATTGGTGTTGAAAAGGGTAAAGGTAGACAATTAGATAATGAATCTTATGAATTATTAGAAAAAAGCCCACACTTTACTTTTGTTGGAAATGTTGAAGCTAATGATATTTTAACAAATGATGCAGATGTGTTAATTAATGATGGATTTACTGGAAATATTGTCTTAAAAACTATGGAAGGTTCAATGAAGACAATTGGAAAAATATTAAAACAAGAAATAAGTTCATCTCTTGGCGGTAAAATTGGTTATTTATTTATGAAAAAGAATTTAAACCGCTTTAAGAAAAGATTTGATCCAAATGAAGTTGGTGGAGCGATGATTTTTGGAATTAATCATCCAGTTATTAAAGCTCACGGAGCTTCCAATAGTAAAGCTATTTTTAGCGCGATTGGTCAAGCAAGAACATTTATTAAAAATGATGTTGTTGGTGAGGCAGCGAAATTATTAAAGGAAATTAAGATAGAAAGTGAAGAAAATAATTGAATTAGAGAAAAAACTAAATCTAGAGTTTAATGATAGAAATATTCTAATTAAGGCAATGACACACTCTAGTTATTCTAATGAACATAATTTAGAAAGTAATGAAAGATTAGAATTTTTAGGGGATGCAGTGATTGGTTTTTTAATGGGGGAATATTTATTTAATCAAGGCTTAAAGACAGAAGGAAAAATGACTAAAAGAAGAGCTGAATTGGTTTGTGAAGAAGCATTAACGTTATACGCAAAAAAACTTAATTTAAAGAGTTATTTAATTCTTGGAAAGGGCTCTATTCAATTAGGTGATAGAAACAATCCTTCAATTATTGCGGATGCGTTTGAGGCACTTTTTGGTGCGATTTATTTAGACCAAGGTTTTCATAAAACAAAAGAAATGTTTTATAATTTAGTAATTCCTTATGTTAAAAATGTTAGAATAAAAGACTTTAAATCTACACTTCAAGAATTTGTTCAAACAGATAGAAAAAACGTTTCTTATCATTTAGAAGAAGAAAAAGGACCAAGCCATGATAAAACATTTAAAGTGAGTGTAAGAATGGATAATATTATTTTAGGAGTTGGCATTGCTAAAACAAAAAAAGAAGCTGAACAAAAAGCGGCTGAAATTGCCCTTTCAATTTTAGCGAAGGAGTAAGAATATGTTAGAAAAAATATTTGAAGAAGGGTTACTCGATTACCAAAAATTATTATTAAGATTTTATTTAAAGTTAGAACTTACTCATGAAGAATACATTATTTTACTTCATCTTTTTTCGCTTGCGGAAAAGAAACGCTATAACTTATCAACCCTCAGTTTAGCGAGAATGAGTGGTTTTAAACAAACTCAAGTTGGAGAAATTATTAACTCTTTATTTGAAAAAAATATTATTAATATTGAACTGGAAAAAAGAGAAGATAAAATGGGGGAAACATTTAAATTAACGCCATTTTTTCTAAAGATTTCAGAAATCTTTGAACGTGAACTTGAAGAAGAAAAAGAAGCGGAAAACTTATCAGATATTGAGGCTATTATTGAAAAAATTGAAGAACTTCAAGGAAGGTCTTTAAGTTTTAATCATTTAGAAATGGTAAGACAATGGTTTAGTGAAAATTATAAGAAAAAAGAAATCGAAGAAGCGATTAAAATAACTATTTCTCATAAAAGAAAATCAATTAACTATGTTGACAGGGTTTTAAGAAGTGAAATATCATTAGAGGCTAGTTCAATCGATGAAGAAACAGAAAAAGCATTAAGAAGATTGGTAGGAAAATGAGCATAAAAAGTAAAAAAATAATAGAAGCATTAGACAGTTTATTTCCTAACGCAAAAATAGAACTAACACATAAAAATACTTATGAATTAATAATCGCAGTTATTTTGTCGGCTCAAACTACTGATGTAAGTGTTAATAAAGTAACGCCTAAACTATTTAAAAAATATCCTAATATTGATACCTTATCTAAAGCAAATATAGAAGATGTGATAAAAATTATTAAAAGTATTGGTCTTTATAGAACAAAGGCTAAAAATATTATTTTAATGGCTAATCAAGTAAAAGATAATTTTAATGGAGAAATTCCTAACACAAGAACTGACTTAGAAAGTTTAGCTGGTGTTGGAAGAAAGACTGCGAATGTAGTTTTAGCGAACGCTTTTGATAAAGATGTGATAGCGGTAGATACGCATATACACAGAATATCTATAAGATTGGGAATTGCTAAAAAGACTGCAAATGCTAGAGAAGTAGAAGAAAGTTTATATAAGTTTTTCCCCAAAGAAAACTATTTAAAATTACATCATCAATTAATCTTTTTTGGAAGATATCATTGTTTAGCTAGAAATCCAAAGTGTTTAAATTGCCCTTTGTATGACATTTGTGTATATGAAAATAAAATGGCTTAAAATCGAGATAAAATACACTCACACCCTTTTAGGGTGTTTTTTTTCTCAAAAAAAATTTTGAGAAAACCGCTAGACCTTTTAAAATGAAGTTGCAAACCTAATTTTGTAAATATAAAAAAGAAAGGAAGGAGATATAATGTATAAAAAGAATACATATTTGCTTGATAAAATTAGGCAAAAAGTAAGAAAAGATTTACAAACACAAAGTAAATTAGGTCCAACCATAAAACAAAGAAGAAAGGAGAAAGATTTAACACTTAGTCAACTAAGTGAAAAATATGAGGTTTCAATTTCATATATTTCTAAGGTTGAAAACGATTTGATAAAACCTAATATTGATTATATTAATCCAATGTTAGCGGGTCTTGGAATTAATGAAGAAATTTTTAAACTTAGTGAAGAAATGGATAAGTGGTATAAATTGGCAATTGAATATCATATTGATAAAAAAAACAATAGGAAAGTTTTATATGATTTTGCTAATGAAAGAAAAGATTTTCAAGCTAAATTAATTCTTTTTAGTTTACTAGTGAAAGAAAATAATTTTAAAAAAGCTACAAAACTTTTAGATGCTTTAATTTATAGCATTGATCAAATGACACCGATTGAGTTAGGATTATTTGTGTTTTCTTTAGTAGAATATGAAATTAATGGTGGAAACATTATTTCTGCATCACAAATCTTTGCGGAAATGAATTCTACTTATTTAGTTTGTTCAGGGCTTAAATTATGGGCTTTTAAAATTGCTTTTGAAATTAGTAAGTATCACTCTTCACTACAACAGTATGAAAGCATTTATCATGAGTATAATAAAAAATTACTTAAACATAACATGCTTGATGTAATAATCAGAAACAGAGAAATATTTAACGGTCAACAAATATTTAGTAGCCCACTTTTACTAGAAGAATGTCTTGATGAAGAGATGAAAAAAAACTATCGGGTTTCTTTAATTCTTCACGAAGAATATGAGACTTTTTTAAAACTTAAAGAAGAATACGATTTAGCTCAAGTTTTATATGAAGAGATAGTTTTAAAGAAAAAGCCTAAATATGAAAAAATTATTTTTGAGCCTAATTTATTTGAAGAGACTTTGTTAGAATATTTCAAGATGAAATATGAAAAAGGCAAAGAAAGTTATTTTTTAAGAGAAATTGTGTTTTCTAAAAATGAAGTTAGTCAACATCATTACGTTTCTTTATTTTTCGCAAAAAGATTAATAAAATTACTTTCAAGTAAAAACAGGTATAAAGAATGTTGTTTGATTTTAGAAAGATTAAAAGAAATCGAAAGAAATAAAAATAAAACAATGAATTTTTTAAAGAATTTAAGTTTTTCCCTATAAGATTGATTTTTTACGATATAATGGTTTGCAAATAATTGCCAATAAAGTCTTGCTTTGATTAAATTATACTTAGGGTATAGGAAGGTAAAAGTATGAAAAGACTTATGCAATTATTTAATGTCATAATAGATTATTAATTAATGATTCTTGCAATCATTTTTTCGTCGTTCCTGACCGCTTTATTATATATTTTGAGTACTTCGTTTTAAGGAAGGTTGATTTAAATGAACATAGAATTTAAATTATTTATTAAAAAAATATATTAAATATATTACCGGCGAGTGATGTCTTTTCTTTTTAAAGTAAAAAAGATTTATTTTTGTATATATCAAATGGGTGATAGTATGAGAAAAATGATTATTTTATTGTTAGGACTTTTGTTTTTACCCTTAAATATTAAGGCTAGTGAGTCCATTTTTATCTTTGGTTATGATTATATTGAAGTGCCTTATAAAGCGGATTTAAACCCTTATTTTGACCTTGTTTACAACAGTATTAGATTAAAAGATGGCTACTTTGATCCTAATTTTAGGGTTGAAGATGAAAACGATGGTTATTTTAAAAGTGTTATTAATTCTAATAGGCTAAGGACTTATAAGTTAAAATATAAGGCATATGCTCCTAAATACTATAAAGAAGAAACAAGGTTTGTCGAGTTTAGAATTGTTGATAAAGAACCACCAATAATTACCCACAGCGAAGAAATTATTTATTTGTTAGAGGGGGTTAAGCCAAATTATGAAACGTATATTACAGCTAGTGATAATGAAACTTTAAGTAAAGACCTTAAAATAGAAGTAAATGATTTTAATGTTGATTATAAAAATATTGGGACATATGAAGTCATTTATACAATTATCGATAATAGTAATAATAGAACTATCCATATTGAAAATGTTCATGTATTAGATAAAATAAAACCAATTATTATAGAGACTGAGTTAAACAAAATTCAGTTAGGAGAGCCTTTTTATATTGAAGATCATTTTATAGTTACAGATAATTATGATAAGCATCCTCATGTTAGCTATGAGATTTTAGGTGATATAAATGATGTTGGTTATATCACTATAAATGTTACTGTAACTGATAAATCAGGTAATACCAGCAATAGTTCTAAAAGGGTTTTAATTGTCGATGAAATTCTTCCAACACTTATATTAACTAAAAGTAAAATAGAAATAGATGTTTTAAGTGAACCTCTAGATTTAACTTTATTTATTGGTGAAATCGGCAAAAATTTAATGGTAGAAGACGTTATTATTATAGAAGACATTTTATATGATAAAGTTGGAGTTTATGAAGTCATTTATCTACTTAAAGATAGACATGGAAATAAAACAACAGAAAAGTTAACAGTAAAAGTTTTAGATAAAGAAGCGCCAGTAATAAAAGCGGAAGATATTGTTATAGATATTGAAGATGAAATTGACTTAAAGACTGGTGTTTATGTAGAAGATAATTATTCTAAAAATCTAAAAGTAAACATTTATGAAACGAATTTTAAACAAGAACCAGGAACATATTATGTGATTTATGAAGTGATTGATGAGGCCGGGAATCATACGTATCATAAAAGAATAATTACCGTAAGGGGAAAAACAAAATCACAAGAAATTTATCTTTTTGCAGTTGGTGTGGTAGTGGTTTTAAGTCTAGGAGCACTTGGAATATTTCTCTATAAAAAAAGAAAAACCATTTAAATCTATGATATACTAATTAGTGAGGGATTAGTATGATCGGCGCGTTTGGTTTTTTAAGTGAATACAATTTATTAAAAAGCGTCTTTAGATTGGAAGATATTATTAAGTATGGAAAAAAGGAATATCCCTTTATAGCGCTAAATGACTCTAATAATTTATATGCTTCTTATAAATTATTTAAGAATGCGAATAATTACATTATTGGAATGAAATTATCACTTATTGATGATGAGATATTAATTTATGCTTTAAATGAAAAAGGCTATGAAAATTTAAATATTTTATCAACAATGGTAATGTTAAATAGTGAACAAAAATTAACACTAGAAGAAATAAAACCTTTTATTGAAGGTCTTTATGTGTTATCATCAGGATTTTATTCTAAAATTAATGATGATCTTAAAAATGGTTTTATTAATAGTGCTAAAGAAAGACTAATTTTATATAAAGAAACGTTTCAGTTTTTTTCTATTGGACTTACACTTCAAAACATGGAAGAAGAAATCATAGTAGCACCAAGATTAAAAAGCCTTTCTGATGAGTTAAAGATAATGTTGTTGCCTCTAAATTATATGTGTTATTTAAAAGAAGACGAAGAAGTATTTGATGTTTTAACGAAAGTTCAAGATACATTTGATAGACGGGATTTAGATTTATCTTTTTTAACAAAAGAAGAACTTAAAATAAGATATGCTGATTATTTGTTTGTGTTTGATAATTTAGAAAAAGTAATACCTTTATTTAAATTTAAATATAAAAAACCTAAATATAGCTTACCATCCTTTAAAGATAGTAATGAAACTTTAAAAGCATTAGCTTTAAAAGGCTTAAAAGAAAAAAACTTAAATACTATAGAATATATAGAAAGAATGAATAAAGAACTTTCTGTGTTATTTAAAATGGGTTTTAGTGATTATTTTTTAATCGTTTATGATTTTGTTAAATATGCTAAAGATAATGGTATTTTAGTAGGACCTGGTAGAGGTTCTGCGGCAGGAAGCTTAGTTTCTTATTTACTTAACATAACTTTAATCGATCCCTTAAAATATGGCCTTCTGTTTGAACGGTTTTTAAATGAAGAAAGACATTCAATGCCAGATATTGATCTAGATTTTCCTGATGATAAAAGAGATGAAGTGATTTTATATGTAAAAGAAAAATACGGTCAAAATCATGTCTTATCAATTAATACATTTAGTCGTTTCGCAAGTCGTTCAGCAATTAGGGATGTGGCTAAAATAAAAGGTTTTAGTCCAATTGAAACTAATCAAATTATTAAGAAAATTGAAGCGGGAGATAAACTACCTAAAAATATTTTAGAAGTATTAGAGATTGCGAAAAAGTTTGAAGGTTTGCCTCGTCAAACAGGAACACATGCGGCAGGTATTATTTTAGCGAAAGAAGATTTAAGATATTACCTTCCAATGCAAAATGGTCCTTTAATGTATCAAACACAGTTTGAACATGAAGACTTAGAAGATATGGGTCTTTTAAAGATTGACTTTTTAGGGATTAGAAACTTAACTATTATTGATAAAGTTGTCAAATTAATTAAGAAACATAAAAATATTGAAATTGACTTAGATAATATTCCTTATAATTGTAAGAAAACTTATAAGTTATTAGAAGAAGGAGACACTATTGGAATTTTTCAACTTGAAAGTGCTGGAATGAGAGCTGTCTTAAGAAAGTTAAAGCCTAATTGTTTTAATGATCTTGTGGCAGTATTAGCGTTATATAGACCAGGACCGATGGACAATATTGATGAATATATTGAAAGAAGAAATGGTAAAAAGTTTACTTATATTGATGATTCATTAAAAGATATTTTAAAAGAAACTTATGGAATTATTATTTATCAAGAACAAATTATGCAGATTGCTCAAAAATTCGCAGGTTACTCATTAATAGAGGCGGATTTATTAAGAGTTGGGATTTCTAAAAAAGATGAAAAAATTTTAAGTTTAGAAGAGAAAAAATTTATAGAAAAAAGTATAAAAAATGGTAAAGAAGAAAAACTAGCGAAAAGAATTTATGATTATATTTATAAGTTTGCAAGTTATGGATTTAATAAATCTCATAGTGTTGCTTATGCGACAATAAGTTATGAGATGGCTTATTTAAAAGCTAATTATTATGAAATTTTTATGGGAGTGTTGTTATCATATGTTCAAGCTGCAGACTCGCAAACAAGTAGATTGATTAAAGAATTAAGAATGAAGGGGTTTGATTGTCTTCCGCCAGACATCAACAAATCTACTAAAGAATATGAGTTTTCAGAAAAAGGCCTTATATATCCATTAACTGGAATTAAAAACATTGGAACAACCCTCGCAGATAAAATAATTTTAGAACGTGAAAATGGGCCGTTTATTAGTTATGATGATTTTAAAAATAGGCTTAAAGATTTAAATAAACGAGCAATTGAAGGGCTGATTTTTTCCGGAGCTTTAGACTCTTTTGGGTTAAATAGAAAGACTTTATTTAAAGAAATGGATGCGGAGGTTCATTTATATCAAAAAATTGTTAAAGATTTAATTCCCGTTTCTTATAAAGAATACGATGTAGAGACATTAATCTTAAAAGAAAGAGAAGTATTAGGTTTTAATTTAGCTCACAGTTTTAAAGATGAGTATGAAGATTTAATTAAGAAACATAACTTAACAAATATTAAAGATTTATCTTTTAATAAAAATCTTGAACAGACAATTGGCGCAATTAAAAATGTAAAAGTAATAAAAACTAAAAACGATGAAAAAATGGCCTTTTTACTACTTAGTGATGGACATGTGGATTTAGATATTGTAGTATTTCCAGCGGTATTTAAAAAGTTTGAATCAATCTTAGAAAGAGATAAAAGATGTATAGTTACTATTAAGAATAATTATCAAAAGGATAGATGGATTTTAGAAAAAATTAAGATTATTGATTAAAAAAAGACGGATTTCCCGTCTTTTCTATTGAAAGTCTCTTATTATAATATAAACAAAATATCCAATATACATTAAAGTTAATAATGCTCCATCAAACCTATTGAGTTTGCCTTTTTTAAAGAAGGCAATCGCTAGTATTATTACTGAACCAATAATTAAGAATATTAAATCAAATAAAACATCAGCAGTAAATGTGATTGGAGAAATTAAAGAACTAATTCCTAATACAAATAGTATATTAAAAATATTTGAACCAACGACATTTCCAACAGCGATGTCGTTTTCTTTTTTGATTGCGGCAACAACGCTTGTGACAAGTTCAGGTAGTGATGTTCCAATACTTACGATAGTTAAACCAACTAGCCATTCACTCATTCCAAGTGCCAAAGCAATTTTTCTTGCGTTATCGGTAACTAAAATACCACCTAAAACTATCCCTATTAAACCAAGAAGCACGAATATTATAGATTTTGGTCTAGAAAGTGTTGGTTTACTATTTTTTTCTTCTTTTTCAATGTTTGTGTCTAAGGTTTGATTTTTTAAAGCATTTCTAATAGTTATAAACATATAAAGTGAGAAAAAGATAAGTAAAATAAATCCCTCTAATCTAACTAATGCAGGATTACCTTCTAAATGTAGGATATAGACTGCCACAATTAATAGTAATGCTGCAATTATTGAATAAGGTAAATCTCTTTTAACAATTTGTTTATCGACAAATATTGGTGAGATTAAAGCACTAATGCCTAAAATTAATAATAAATTAAAAATATTAGAACCCACAACGTTTCCTAAACTAACATCATCAACATTTTGAAGTGCGCTTGTCACGCTAACTGCTGCTTCTGGTAGACTTGTTCCAAAGGCAACTACTGTAAGTCCAATAATTAGTGTAGGAACTTTTAAATATTTAGAGATATTACTAGCACCATCTACGAAAAAGTCCGCACCTTTTACTAATAATACAAAGCCAACTATTAATAATAAAACGGCTATGAATATTTCCATTATTTTTTGACTAAAACCTTTTTAAGTTTCGCAAATCTTGGTAGCCCATCTTCAAGTGGTGCTTTACAGTCACCTTGAATTAAAGGCAAAACATATTCGACATACTCTTGTGTCATACCTTTTCCATGAGGTTTAATCCACTCAAGTGGTACTTTCTTTTCTGTGTTCGCAACTTTGTGAAGTGGAACATGAATATAATTAATTTTATAAGGTTTATTAGAAACTCTTTCAAAACCAATCATTACATCTGTAGCGCCATTTACAGCTGCTTTAACTGCTTCAACACCAGCTTGATAAGCTTCAGTAACATCAACTTTACTTGCTAAGTGTTGGGCACAACGTTGCATTAATGAAAATTCAATTCCTCTAACTTTAATGTCAAAACGTTTTTCAACTTCACGAGCTAAAATTTCTGCAGCCCCACCTAGTTGAGCATGACCAAATGAATCAGTAAATAAATTGCCAAAATGTTCAGGAATATATTTGCCTTCTGCATCTTTAACACCTTCACTAATAACTACGATTGCCTTACCTTTTTTATTAATGATTTTTTCAATGTCTTCAAAGAACTCATCATAATCAAAAACCTTTTCAGGTAAATACATTAAATCAGGACCTTGACCCTTTTCAATCGCAAGTTGAGCTGCCGCTGTTAACCAACCGGCATTCCTTCCCATAACTTCAACAATAGTACACATTTTAGTATCATACACTGTTGCGTCATGATAAAGTTCCATTAATGTAGTTGCGACATATTTAGCGGCACTACCAAATCCTGGACAGTGGTCTGTTGCGTATAAGTCATTATCAATAGTTTTAGGAACTCCTACAACTCTACATTCATAATCATGGTCTTGGAAAAATTTACTAATTTTATTAGCAGTATCCATTGAATCATTACCACCATTATAAAAGAAGTAACGAATGTTGTATTTTTTGAAAACTTCTAATAATTTTTCATAATCACTTGGATCTTTAGCTAAATCTTTTAATTTATATCTTACTGATCCAATCATTGAAGAAGGGGTTGTTTTAAGTAATTCTAATTCTTTAAGGTCTTCCTTAGAAATATCATAGAATTCTTCATTTAAAATTCCTTTAATTCCATGTTTAGCTCCGTAAACATGAGTAATACACTCTTGTTTTAAAGCTTCTAAAAATACTCCTGCAGCACTCGCATTAATAACGCTTGTTGGTCCACCTGATTGACCTAAAATTGCCGCTCCAACTAATTTTTTCATAAATAATCACTCCTCATTTTTAATATTAAACATCCTTTATAATAATACCACATTATTATAGTAAAGTCTTATCACATTTTAAAAAAACAACCGTTTTCATAATAATCTAACAATTTATTTACTTTATTTAGATATATTAACGTATCCGTGATATAATTAAGTTGATATATTAGGAGGTTTCAATATGAAAATAGCAGTACTCACATCAGGTGGCGATGCCCCTGGAATGAATGCGGCAATTAGATCAGTTGTAAGAACTAGTTTATACTATGGAATTGAAGTTTACGTAGTATATGATGGTTATCGTGGTTTGGTTACATCTAAATTCAAAAAAGCAGATAGAAATTTAGTAAGTGAAATTTTAACAAGAGGTGGTACTGTTTTAGGTACAGCTAGGATGACTTCATTTGCTGATAAAGAAATAAGAACTATTGCCATTGATAATTTAAGAAAACAAGGAATAGATTGTTTAATAGTTATTGGTGGGGATGGAACTTTTCGTGGTGCAGCAGCATTAAATGATGAAGGATTTCCAACTATTGGAATTCCAGCATCAATAGATAATGATATTGGGGGAACTGATTATACAATTGGTTTTCACACAGCACTACAAACAGTCGTTGAAAATATCGACAAACTCAAAGATACTTCTAGTTCTCACCAAAGAGCAAGTATCGTTGAAACAATGGGAAGACATAATGGGGATTTAGCATTATATGCTGGTTTATCTACTGGTGCTGAATTTATTATTACACCTGAACATCCAATGAATAAAGAAGCGATTATTGAGGCTTTAAAGCGTCATAAAATAGAAGGAAGAAGAAATGCGATTATCGTTATTACTGAAAACATTTTAGATGTTTATGATCTTGCAAAAGAAATTACTGAAAAAAGTGGGTTCGCTTGTAGAGCAACTGTTTTAGGTTATGTTCAAAGAGGTGGCTCACCAGTTCCACAAGATAGAATTCTTGCGGGAAGAATGGGGGCTTATGCAGTTGAATTAGCGAAACAAAAGATTTCAGGAGTCGCAATTGGAATTCAACATGAAGATATAGTTCACTATCCAATTAAAGAAGCATTCTTGGAAAAAAATAAAAAAACATTAAAAGGATTATTTGAACTTGCCCCTAAAATAGCTTAATTCACATTAAACTTTAATTATTTTAGAAAGAGATAAAGAATGAAGTTTAAATTAAAAGCGCCTTTTAAACCTATGGGGGATCAAATAAAGGCGATAGAAGTTTTAACTGAAAATTTCAATAAAGGAATAACACACCAAGTCTTACGTGGTGCCACTGGTACTGGTAAGACTTTTACAATTGCCAACATCATAAAATCGATGGGCAAAAAAACACTTGTGTTGGCTCATAATAAAACACTTGCGGGGCAATTATATGGTGAGTTAAAGGCTTTTTTTCCTGAAAATAGAGTTGAATATTTTATTTCATATTATGATTATTATCAACCAGAAGCTTACGTAGTAAAAAGTGATACCTATATTGAAAAGGACGCAAGTATTAATGATGAAATTGATGAACTTCGTCATAGCGCTACTGCATCATTACTAGAACGTGATGATGTGATTGTGGTTGCGAGTGTATCATGTATTTATGGAATTGGTGATCCGGAAGATTATGAAAAAGGTGTTATTTTTATTAGAAAAAATGATTTATTACCACCAAGAGAACTTCTAAATAGATTGGTTGATTTAACTTATAAAAGAAATGATATTGATTTTCAAAGAGGAACATTTAGAGTAAGAGGAGATATTGTTGAAATTATTCCTTCAAACTTTAGAGAAGAAGGAATTAGAATTGAATTTTTTGGCGATGAAGTTGAAAGAATTAGACGTTTTGATGTGGTTACTGGAAATGTAATTGAGGGAATGGAATTTGTCACAATTTTTCCGGCAACACACTTTATGACTAATAAAGATAAGATGCAAGAATCATTAAGAAGAATAAAAGCGGAGTTAGAAGAAAGAATAAAATACTTTGAACGTGAGAATAAACCTTTAGAAAAAGAACGAATTCAAATGAGAACGCGTTATGATTTAGAATTATTAGAAGAAATAGGTATTTGTCCTGGCGTTGAAAACTACGCAAGACATATAGCCTTAAGGGAGGAAGGGGAAACCCCCGCAACTTTGATGGATTTCTTTGGTGATGATTATTTATTAATTATTGATGAATCACACGTTACTTTACCACAGGTTAGAGGGATGTATAATGGTGATAGGTCAAGAAAACAAACATTAGTGGAGTATGGTTTTAGATTGCCAAGTGCTCTTGATAATAGACCGCTTAGATTTGATGAATTTGAATCTAAAATTGATAAAGTTATTTTTCTTTCCGCTACACCAGGAGATTATGAACTTGATAAAAAATATCCATTAGTTGAACAAATTATTAGACCAACCTATTTATTAGATCCAGTAGTTGAGGTGAGAAAAACTCACGGCCAAATTGATGATTTATACAGTCAAATAAGAAAAAGAATTGATAAAAATGAGCGTGTGTTAGTTACTACTTTAACAATTAAAATGAGTGAAGATTTAACTGATTATTATAAAAAATTAGGATTAAAGGTTGCTTATCTTCATAGTGAGATTAAATCATTAGAGAGAATTAAAATATTAAGAGAATTAAGATTAGGTGTTTATGATGTTTTAATTGGAATTAATTTATTAAGAGAGGGTCTAGATTTACCAGAGGTTTCTTTAGTAGTTATCTTGGATGCGGATAAACAGGGATTTTTAAGAAGTGAGCGAAGTTTAATTCAAACAATTGGAAGAGCCGCAAGGAATAAAAATGGGAAAGTAATAATGTATGCTGATTCTATTAGTGAAGCGATGGAAAAGGCAATTAAGGAAACTGAAAGAAGAAGGTGTATTCAAGATACTTTTAACAAAAAACACAACCTAAAACCGGTTACAATAAAAAAAGAAATTAGAGAAGATATTTCAAATAAGATATTTGAAGATATTGAAAGGCCTAATAATAAAAAGGCTTTAAGAATCCAAATTAGTGAGGTTGAAAGGTTAATGAAAAATGCGGCTAAAGAACTCGATTTTGAAAAAGCTGCAGAGTATAGAGACTTGCTTTTTGAACTAAAAACACTTATTTAGAATGGACTTTATAAATCAAATTAGATATAATATGTTAGTAAGTTTATTATTGATAAAATTTAAAGAAGGAGATACTTATGGAAAATAGGGAAGAAAGAACAATTAGCTTAAATGATTTATTAAGAGCATTTGCTAGGTATTGGTATATAATTGCCTCAACTATTTTGATAGGAGTAATTGTGACTTATGTTTTAGCATTTCATTTAATAACTCCTAAATATAAGGCATCAGTTGAATTAATGGTTAAAGGAAAACCAGCCTCTACAACAACTGAATATACAACAAGGGAGGCGTTTTATTATGTAGAACCTGTAGAAAGTCTGTTAAAGTCAGATGTAGTTTTAGAACGCGTATATGAAACAGTTAATAATCCTAATATAGTAGTAACTCGTGCTCAACTAAAAAATGGGATATCGACATCAAGAGTAACTACGAATTCGATAATTGTTAAAGTTTCTTTTGTTCATCCAGATAAAGAATTAGCAAAAATTGTTGTTAATGAGATTTTTAACGCTGCATATGAAATATCAAATGATGATACTTTCCGCATTTCTGAAATTTTAGGAGGAACATTTTTTGATATGCAAATGGCCAGTGATGCTAAATATCATTCACCTAATAAAACCCTTTATTTAATTGTCGGATTTTTATTAGGAGGCATTGTTGGTGCTGGAATAGTTTTATTTATTGATTTGGGAAAAGCAACATACAGAACCAAAGAACAAATCGAAGAAGATTTAGAAGTTGAAGTAATTGGAGTTATTCCAGAATTCGAGGGGGTTTAAAATGTTTAAAAAAGAAAAAAAGCACAAAGAAAATTACAACTACATTGAGGTCGAAAGTAATCCTGATTCGCAGGTGTCGCATGCGATGCAAAAATTTGTAGTAAATATAGAATTTCTTAATGTTGATAAAAAATATCAAGCTCTACAAATAACATCAACACTTCCAAGTGAAGGAAAAACAACATTAGTTGGTAATTTAGCGTATTTATTAACGCAAAAAGGATATAAAACAATTATTATCGATTTAGATTTAAGAAAACCTAAGGTTAATAGAATTTTTGAAAAACCTAATATAGACGGATTAAATAAATATTTAATTGAAAATGCCAAAAAAGAAGATATAATTGTAAAAACATCTAGGGGAGTAGATTTTATTCCAACGGGACAAATTAGTGGCAGTGTTTCGGCAATATTGGAATCAGAAAAACTTTCTACTCTCATAGAAGAACTTAAAAAAGATTATGATTATATTTTACTAGACACTCCTCCAATGCAAGTAAACGCGGATGCATTAATGGCTAGTAAATTAGCTTGTGGGGTGTTATACGTTGTTGCGCAAAACCTGATTAAGAAAAGTTTAATTAAAGAAAGCATAAAAACATTGAAAAGAAGAAGCATTCCTATTGTAGGGATAGTTTTAACTCAAGTTAAAGCGCCTAAACGTGAAGGTTATTACTATTATTACTACACCAAAGATAATGATTGATATTCATAATCATGCTTTATATGGTGTTGATGATGGCGCTAAAACAATAGAAGATTCTATTGCGATGATTAATCAAGCGATGGAAATAGGGATAGAAGAATTATTTCTAACACCTCATTATAATAGAAAATATAATAAAGTAGATGTTAGTAAAGAATTTAATGAACTAGTTAATATTTTTAAAGATTCTTCTATTAAACTTCATTTAGGAAGAGAATATAGATATGACTCTTTAGAACCATTCAAAAAGTTTACAATGGGAAATTCCAATTATATTTTACTGGAGTTTTCTACCATAATTCCAGAACCAATTGAAGAAGTTTGTTATAACGTTAATAAAAATGGTTTTATTCCAATTATTGCGCATATTGAAAGATATCACTATTTAACTAAAGAAGATTATGATGAAATTAAAGAAGTTGCCTTATTTCAAGTTAATTCTGAGACAGTAATTGGAAAATCTTCCTTCAGAAGAGATAGAAAAATCGTTAAATATTTACTTAAAAAAGGATTAGTGGATTTTGTTGCGAGCGATGCACATGATACCATGAACAGAAAAAATACAATGGATAAGGCATACGAGCATATTAATAAAAAATATGGGAAAGAAATTGCTTTAGACTTATTTTTAAATAATGCTAAAAAAATCTTAAAACGCACTTGATTTTAGTGCGTTTTTCAATTATACATGGTATAATTTATAGTAGGTGCATAAGAATGGTAATAGATAACTTAAAGATAGATATCTTGTCTATCTCTAAAGAGGCTAGTTTGCATAAAGAAAAAGATAAAAACGTAATAAATGCTACATTAGGTGTTTTATTAGATGAAAAAGGTTCTTTTATGACGATTGATAGCGTAGATGAAGCATTAGAAGATGTTTCTAAAATTGAGTTGAGAAAATATTTAGCTCAAGATGGTGGTTTTTTATATAAGGAAAATATTTATAATTATTTGTTTAAAGATAAATTAAAGGAAATAAAGAAGCATTTCAATTTAGTATCTAATTGGTCAAGTGGGGGAAGTGGAGCTTTATCATTAGCCTTTCAAATGCATGAAGGAGTAATTTATATACCTAATATTTCGTGGCCAGAATATAATCAAATTGCCAATAATTTAGATAAAGAAATTAAAACATATCCAATGTTTGATAAAGATAATTTTAATTTAAATGGCATTGAAGAAATCTTGAAAAAAGAACATAAAAACATCCTTTTAATTTTAAATGATCCCGCACATAACCCAACTGGTTATACTATGAACAAGTTAGAATATGAAGAGTTTTTTAAAATTATTAATAAATATAATCATGTAAAATTACTAGTAGATATTGCCTATATAGATTTTTCAGATAATTATTTCGAGATGCTAATTCCAATGATAATTAAGTATAAAATTAATGTGATATTTACGTTTAGTGGTTCCAAATCATATTTGGTTTATGGCGTTAGAATGGGATTACTCATTTATTTTGCGAAAACAAAAGAAGAAAAAGAGGCTTTTTTGAAAGAAACAAAAAAGATTACTACTAGTACTTTAGGTTCACCAAATAGTTTAAGTATTCTTTTATTAAATGAAATTGTGAAAAGTAAAAAATTATATACGGAACAGAAGGCTTTAAAAGAAGTTTTACGCTTAAGGAGCAAACTATTTATTTCTTTAGTTA
>JAAZKC010000102.1 GCA_012800005.1 Acholeplasmataceae bacterium
TGACAATAATGGCGGGCGTCAAAGAAGTAACGAACACGAAATCTAAAAACATCGTCGATGTATCTAAAATATTATCAAGAGGCTGTTTAATGGGCGCTAGAGGTAACTCTGGGGTTATTTTAAGTCAGTTCTTTAGAGGGCTTTATACTGAAATTTCACAAATTAAAAATGGCTCTGCGACAATTGATGAATTTATTGCTGCATTAGTTGGTGGATATCAAATGGCTTATAGAGCTGTGATGACACCAGTTGAAGGAACAATCCTTACCGTTGTAAGAGAGGCTGCTGAAGCTGTTTTAAGAAAACGAAATGAATTTAAGACAATCGAGGATGTAATGGTTGTTTATGTTGATGAAGCAAAGAAATCTTTAGAAAATACACCTGAATTGTTACCAGTTTTAAAACAAGCTGGTGTTGTTGACTCTGGTGGAGCTGAATTTATTAAGATTATTGAGGGTATGTTACTTGCGCTTCAAGGTGAAATGATTCCTATGGAAGAAGAAAGAGTAGTAGAACCTGGTCATTTCGCTCATAATATTGAAGAAGCGGAAATTACTTTTGCATATTGTACTGAATTTATTGTTAAATTAGATGAACATGAAACGTTTGATCAAGAAAACTTAAGAAATATCTTAATGAATATGGGTGATTCTTTAGTTTTAGTTCAAGATGAAGACTTACTAAAGGTGCATATTCATACTAATCAACCAGGTGTTGTAATTACTCTTGGTCAAAAATATGGTGAACTGCAAACGATGAAAGTTGATAATATGAAACTTCAACACGCAGGTGTGGTTGAAAGTATTCATAATCATGCACATGAAGAAAAAGTACGAGTTGTGGATTTTCAACCAGTTAATGGAGAAAGAAAAAAAGAAGCTGTAATCGCTGTTTGTTTTGGTGATGGTATTAAACAAACATTTATGGAATTAGGTGTTGATTATATTATTGATGGGGGTCAAACAATGAACCCACCAACAGAAGACTTTATTAAGGCTGTTAGTGCGGTTAACGCTGATAATATTATTATTTTACCTAATAATGGTAATGTTATTTTAACTGCTGAACAAACTCTAGATTTAGTAGAAGATTCAAATATTAGAGTATTAAAGACTAAAACTATTGGTCAAGGTTACGCGGCAATGATGGTTTATGATACATCTAATGAAATCGATGATAATATTGAAGCGATGAGTGATGTTGTTTCTGAAGTTAAGACTGGTGAATTAACTTATTCTATTAGAGATACCGAAGTAAATGGTGTTAAAATTAAGAAAGATGACTTTATTGGGATTACTGGTGGTAAAATCGTTATTTCCGATAAAGATAGAAAATTCGCAATTAAAGCGTTAGTAGAATCAATACTGGATGAAGATTCAGAAATTTTAACTCTTTTCTATGGAAAAGATGTTACTGATGTTGAAGCTAAAGAAATTAGAGATCATGTTCAAGCTTTAAATGAAGAAATTGAAGTTGAACTGATTAGTGGTAAACAAGATATCTACTCATATATCGTATCAGTTGAATAAAAATAAAAAATAAAATATAATAAAAGGGGTTACCCCCCTTTTTCTTTGCGGGGATGGCGGAATTGGTAGACGCGTATGGTTGAGGGCCATATAACCTTCGGTTGTGAGAGTTCAAATCTCTTTCTCCGCACCATATAAGAAGCATAGGTTTGATACAATAAGTATCGGGCCTTTTTTTGCTTTAGTAAGGGCTTTTTCTCACATGGTCGAGCATATTTTGATGTGGAGAACAGTCAAAAATGAGGATAAAAATCGAGAGCAGTTTAGATGCTTACACGATTTACTTGATTTTTACACGATTACAAGTCTGTTTACACGATTTGAATGACTTTTACACGATTAAATGTTAATCATTAAGTATTTGAGAAAAAACATCAAAAACCATTAAATTATCGATAATGTCTTAAATTTTTTTATCAAAAGTGCTATAATGATTACAAGTCGTTTACAAGTAAAAGGTGATATCTATGAACTATAAAAAAATAGTGAAAGAAATAAGAAAAAAACTAATAATCA
>JAAZKC010000008.1 GCA_012800005.1 Acholeplasmataceae bacterium
AGAAGTAGGAAGTAGGGGCTTGAACACGCCTAAGCGGACATATTTGTTTAATTAAGCAATTATGAAAGCACGCTTTAAAGAAGTTAGTTTTAAGCTAACTATGTGAAACTTGTTTCACTTTTGTTCTCTAGAGTTATTTCTTTAACTTTCCAACTTTCAATCGCTTCTATTAATTTTTCAGGTTTTCTTGTGGTAATTTCAAAGATAGACTTAGAAACCTTTATAATAATTTTTTTATGTATCCTAATCTTTGAAACCTTTTTAACATAGCATTCTTCTATGTCGTTAATATTATAAACATATATGGCTCCTCTAATTCTAAGTTTTAACCTACCTTCTGTTACTTCAATAAAATAACTTAAATCAGCTTTTTTAAGAATATAGCCAGAAACAATTATAATAAAAAGAATACATGAAATACTAATAACCTTATCAAGAACCTTAACTTTTAGTGTGCTTATTTTTAAGATTTCCAAGGCAATTACTGAAATAAAAATTGAAACAAGCCCAATTAGTCCTAATGTTAATAATATTTTCGCAACAATTTTAACTTTCTTTGTATCTTCATAAAAATATTTCATAATTATTTTTCCTCCGTATCATTAAATGAATCTTCTTCTACTAATTTAAGTAATGTTTTTACAATCTTTATTATGTAAGGAAACACAATTAAAAAGACTAAACTCCCAACAAAACAAACTACCGTTAAAATTGTATTAGTTATTTCTTTTGGTCTTGTTAAAAAGATTATTCCATAAATTAAGAAAAGTAGACTTCCTACTGGAAATAAACAAGCATATGCATATAAGATAATTTTATTAGTGTTTTTTCTTTTTTTCTTCATTTGTTTACCTATTAAAAATTTACTTTAATTTCGTTATTAATGTATTCCTCATTAATTGTTTTTTCTAGTTTAAGAAGATGTTCAATTATATAAGGAATTAAAGTAATTAAGGCGATTTCATTATTTAGAGGTGTAGTATATTGATTTGATTTAGAAATTTTAATATCGTTATCTTTGTTAGCGATTATTTTTTTCATTTTACTAATGAATTCAAATAATTTTATAGTTGTTTCAGTTTCTAAATATAAAGGACACATCGCTGAAAATTGATTCATACTATCAATATTTTCTTTAATAATGTTATATAAATATTCTAAACCATTTTCTTCAGATAAACTAATTAAGTTATCATGCTTATAATTTATTGAATAATCAAACTTTAAAAATGGATTATTTTTATTTTTTAACGTTTCTAAAAACTCTTTTACTTCTTCTTTATTTAAAAATTTCTTATTTTCAAAATTTTGATAAATATTACTAACCGCAAGCTTAATTGAATTAATATTTCTAGATAAATGATTTAATAACGCTTTTTTGTTTTTAAGTTCTTTCTTTTTTTCGCTATCATCTAAAAAAGCGATAATGAAAAATGAACTAAAAATATTGATTATTAAACTAATTATTATTACTTCTAGCCATTTATTGATTACCTCATCATGGGTTTCTTTATTGTAAATCTGTAAAAATATAGCGACTCCAATTAATAAAATTGTTAAAATCATCATCACAACTAAATTTTTCTTCTGCCTTTTAAAAAACGCCTTCATATTTTTTCCCCTTTGTCTATATTTCTATTATACGCTAAAAAGAAGTTATAAAAATACTAACATCATTGCGGCAATTAAATAATATGTTAAGATTGCGATAATATCTGCGAGAGTTGTTAAAATTGGACCTGAAGCATTATCTGAATCCATATTTCTACTAGTAAAGAAAATTGGTAGTAATGTCCCAAGTAATCCTGAGATAAACATTCCTGCAAATAAAGAAGATCCTACTACTAACCCTAATTTATATGGAGCAATTAATTCTCCTGCGTTATTTGTTTGACTTGTGAAAAGGGAAAATAACGCTACTATGATAAATCCAAACACTGCGACAATTAAAGAGTTAAAGATTATTATTAGTAATTCTTTTATTAAAAATGAGCGTTTTCGTTCCTTTGTGGAAAGTTCTTCTTTGTGAATTCCTAATATTGCGACA
>JAAZKC010000103.1 GCA_012800005.1 Acholeplasmataceae bacterium
TCTTTATCTAAAAGTTCAAATTTCTTAGGAGTAATTACATTATCATCAAAAAATATTTTTAATTTACTAACATTATTATAAATTCTTTCAATATCATAATCTTTATTATCACTTAACCATACCACAAAATCAATAGTTCCATAACGAGTTGGGTCAATAATAAAATCATCTGCATAAATAATTAAATTACTTTTTGGATTAATCGCGTAAGTATGTTCGTTTGAAAATAAATTAACTCCAAAATAATAATAATTAACTTCTAAATCAAATAGCTCTACAATAGTTCTATAAATATCTACTTGGCTTCTAAGAAGTTCTTGATAACCAACCATTTTACCTTTTTTAAGATTATTTTCATTTAAGTTATTATCATCTGGGACATATAAAAACGCCAATGTTTTATTTAAGTGTTGTCGGTACTGAATATTAGTAAGTTTTTTATCATATAAAACTTCTAAATCACTAGGATAATAACCAGTTGGGCCATGATCTCCAAAAAACAAATAAACAGTATTTTTATTTTTTTTAGAAAGTTTAATAAACTCACCAAAATAAGCATCAATATAACTGATATAATCAAATAAACCCGCCCCTTCTTCTGTAAGTTTATATCTTGAGGGAAACTTAAGTTTATCATAAACATTGGGAAATGGAGTGTGAGGATGAACGGTATGCGCTCTAATATAGTATGGTTCTTTCGCATCTTCTGTAATTTCCCTCAACCAATTAACCATTGCGTAGTCTAATAAGCCTTCTAGTTTTTTCTTAGTTATCGTTAGTTTATTACCATCAAAATCTCTTTTACCTTTTAAAGCTTGTGAAGCATTGTATTTTTCATGGTAATCATTTTTACTATTATGAAAGTAATCATGATCAACTTTATAAAGTTCTTTATTAATAACCCCAATATTATAAAACTCCTTAACATCACCATTAACTGTAATATTTTCATAACCAGCATTTTTAAAAACTACTGGTAGCGAAAAATCAATATTAAAATTCTTTTTATCATATTCCCAGTAAATTGTATCATAACCTCTTGAATATAGGCCACTCATCGCACTAAACTCTGCATCATTTGTATGACCAGCTCCAACATTATCATAAAAATTATTAAACTGATAGGATTCACTTAATAATAATCTTAAGTTAGGAAACAAATTTTTATCTTTAAATTCAGGGTGATTTAAAGCGATTTCAACTAAAAACATTGGCACCGTTTCAAGTTGAACAGTAATTAAGTTTTTATCTTTAAAGAGACCAATAATTTCTTTGTTTTGTAAGTCTTCAGTTAAACTTACATTTCTAATTTCATTAGTATTAAAGTTTTTAATTATTGCCTCACCAAAAATATTAATATAAGTATCTTTATTTTTACTATGTTTTTCTAACTCTAACTTAACTTCTTCCTTTGTTAATTTTTGAATGCTTATTTGATCTATTTTAGTAAATTTCCAAAAATAATAATTATAAAAGCCTGAACTTTGAACACCGTATAAAAAATCTTCATTATTATGATTAATGTTTTCCGCTTGAATTGGCATACCATAACTCATTAATCCTAAAAAGATAATCATTATTAAGGTTAATGTTTGGGCATATATTAAATTAAAGGTTCTTTTTCTTTTTAAAGGTTTTGTATTACTAATTAAACTATGTTTCACTACATATCTAGATAATAAAAAATAGATTATTGGCGGTAAAAAGATTAAAAACTGCATAAAAATAAATAAATCTTTTAATTGTCTTAAACTTTGCGTTCCCATCAGTTCTCCTGCAGGGTTTTTAGTTATATATATTTGATTATAATGAAATAGTGTATTATAGTATTTTGCATAAACTATTTGAATATACATAACTATACTTGTGATTAAAAGAAAAATGCTTAGTACTATATATCTATGTTTAATATTTTTAAAAATTAGATATGTGATTAATCCAACAGTTAATGAGGCAATAAGGTTGCCAAAAAAGCCATTTAAAACGAGTTTAAATGGCAGTTTGTAAAATGATACTGTTGGAAAGAAGAAACTGTTTATGATTAAGTATTTTGAAAATACTGAAACAATTATAAATAACATAAATATAAAGAGTGTTATTTTTTCTTTTGTTCGTTTTCTTTTAAAGAAACTAACTACTTTTTCTTTTAATACTTCATAGTGTTCAAATAAATAATAAAACCCTAATCCAAGCCCTAAAAAGATAATTATATAAGTAATCAAAAACAAGATATATGAGATGTTTTGAATTTTATCTAAAAGTGGATAAACTGTTGGTATTTTAGGATTAATATAAAAGTTATTAATTACCCCATTTGACATATCATGAAATACTAAGTTAAAGATAAAAGCGACCGCAATAAATGATAATAATATTATACTAGCACCAATAAATTCTTTAAACTTGCCAGCTAGTTTCACTTTAGAAATAAAGGCTGATAAAACAATCATTAAGCCGTGATGAACCATTGTTTGAATTGAAACAACTAATCTATTAGTATAGGCTTCACCTGGGCTAACCATTACAGCCACCCCTGCGATAAACCCAAATATTTGAAGATAGGTAAAACCTATTTTTTTAAACCTTTCGCTTGGGATTACTAATACTAAAAATAAAATATAAACTGGTGTATCACAAAACTGCCAAGGAAATGTAATCCAAGGAAACTCATTTATTACTTGAATTCCTCTAAGACCATGGCGGTAGTAATCATATTCTTTATATATTTCTCCTAAAAACATTACTACTAGTACTGTAATAAGAAAAGTTAGTTTAGTTTTTCTACTGATTGTAGGATGAGCATATTTAGAAACTAAGAAAATCCCCACAAATGTAAGTAACACAAATAAAAAATGAAACCATGTATAAGCTTGAGCATTAAAACCAATATCAGATAATCTATTAATAAATAAAAAATCAGGCATATGTTTTCTCCTTTAAAAAATCTTAACCGCTCTAATTATACTAATTTACTTATATAAAAGTAAAGTAAAAAAAGAACCATTCTAAACAAAATGGTTCTCTTTTACAAATTTTAACAATTATTTTTTATTAGTTATATAGTGATAAAGTGTTTTAACACCAAAACCATAAGCTCCTTCTTTATAGTATCTCTTTTTATCACCATAAGCAACTCCAGCGATATCTAAGTGTAGGAATGGTTTATCTTCAACAAATTTAGTTAAGAATATTCCTGCAGTAATTGTTCCTGCGCCACCTGGTATTGAGTTTCTAAGATCACCAAACTTTCCTTTAACTTTCGCATCAAGTTCTTTTGTGATTGGAAGTCTCCAGTTAAATTCTCCGTGTAAAATTCCCGCTTCATGAATTTCTTCATATAATGAATCACTATTAGTAATAACTCCAGCCATATCTGTACCTAACGAAGTTACTACGGCACCAGTTAGTGTTGATAGTTCAACAATTTCTTTTGAGTTAAGTTTGGTTGCGGCATAATATAACGCATCCGCTAATGTAAGTCTTCCCTCCGCATCAGTGTTGCCAACTTCAATAGATAAACCTTTCATTGAAGAGATTACATCACCATTTTTATAAGCATGACCGCTAATCATGTTTTCTGCGAGAGCCATAACCCCAACAACATTTTTCTTAACCTTGTTAGCGTTTAACGCCTTAAACAAGCCAACTACCACCGCACTACCACTCATATCTGAATGCATCGTTGCCATTGAAGAAGCCGGTTTAATTGCGTATCCACCACTATCATAAGTTAAACCTTTACCAACGATAGTTAAGTGTTCTTTTTCATTAAGAGGTAGGTATTTTAATACTACAAATCTAGGTTCTCTACTACTGCCACTTCCAACAGCTAAAAAAGCATGCATATTTAATTCTTCGATTTGTTTTTTATCAAGTACTTCTACACTAACATTTGTATCTTTAAAGATTTCTACAATTTTATTTGCATAACTTTCAGGATAAAGTTCCATTGGTGGTAAGTTAATTAAGTCTCTTGTGGTAAAAATACCATCCATTACATTTTTAAGTTCTTTAATCGCTTCTTTATGTTCTTCATTTACTGAAAGTTCAATCTTCTTAAGTTCTTCTTTGTTTGATTTATATCTGTCAAATTCATAATTAGAGTGTAAAATACCTTCTAAAAGATAAATAACCTTTGGATTTTGACATTTTAAGTAAGCCGCTTCAACTTTTTCACGTCTTAAAAGATTTCCAAGTCTAAATCCTAATAATCTTACAGTTTCTAAATCATCAAAATCACAGACAGTGTATATCTCCCCGCTTCTATCTAAATTAAGATTAGAAAATAACTCTCCACCCTCATTTTTTACTAAACCTAAATTTACCAATTTATCTAAGTCTTCATAGGTCTTTTTAACATCAAAAACTCTTATCTTTGTTTTAAATTCTTTACCTGTCGTTAATTTAATCATTTTTTATCATCCTTTCTTTTTTCCCTTTATTATCTATTTTATCACATATTAACTTGATAATTAAGATAATTGTTGGTAAAATAAGTGTGCTTTGCCTCCTTAGTATAATGGTATTACGTAAGCATGGTAAGCTTGTAACGCAAGTTCGATTCTTGCAGGAGGCACCATTTTAACTAATAAAATGTCTAAATTGACATTTTTTTTAGCTAAAAAGCGTTTACACAAATTATTTTGTTGATTATTTAACTTATTTCCTTTAAGATATTTACAAACAAAAAAGTTAGAGGCAGCGATGCAAATGAGTATAATACCTAGGAGGCATCCGTAAGTGTTAGAAAGGTAACCATCGCCGAATAAGATAACTAGGCATAGTTATGTTATGGGGTTATTGAAAATATCAATAACACTCCTACTTAAAAATTAAGTAGAGGCGCTAAATGATTTAATACTTTTTATCATTTTGTGCCGTATGGCACTTTTTTGTTTAATAAAAGATAGAGGAGAGAAAAAAATGAAAAAAGTATTTGTTTTATTAATGGTGTTATTTTCAAGTCTTATTTTAAGTGGCTGTAATAATGACACGAAAGAAACCTTCACAGTTGGGTTAGAAGCGGACTATGCTCCGTTTAATTGGATGAGCCCACAAAAAGGTGAACATGGCGTTAAAATTACTGGTCAACCCGGTTATGCTGATGGGTATGATGTGGTACTGGCAAAGTATATTGCAGATAAGCTTAATAAAAAATTAGTTATTAAAGCAATTGAGTGGGATGGGTTAATTACCGCACTTAATAATGGGGAAATTGACGCAATTATTGCGGGAATGAGTCCTACTGAGGTAAGAAAACAATCAGTTAATTTTAGTGATGTTTATTATAGAAGTGAACAAGTTATTGTCATTAAAAAAGGCTCTATTTATGAAAGTGCTACTTCTTTAAGTGACTTTAGTGGGGCAAAAATTGTTAATCAACTTGGAACGCTACAAGAAACTTTAACTGACCAAATTCCTAATGTCAATAAACAAACATCACTTCGTTCTTATGCGGAATTAATTCAAGCAGTTAGATCAAGTGTTAGTGATGGTTTTGTCGCAGAATTACCAATCGCAAAAAGTGCCGTAAACACTAATTCAGATTTAATTTATATATCATTTAGTGATGGTAATGGATTTACTGTTTTAGAAGAGGATGTTAGTGTTTCAATCGCTTTTAGAAAAAGTGATACAACACTTCGGGATGAAGTCAACCGTATTTTGGCTACTATTTCTTCAGAAACAAGAAATAAGTGGATGTTAGAAGCCTTAAATAGACAAGTATAATGTTAAATTCATCACTACCTGATCAAAGTCAGTTTTTAGAAACAATTTTATATATTATTAAAACATATTATCAAGTTATTTTATATGGTTTAGGAATTACTTTTTTATTATCCGTTGTGGGGACAATTGGTGGTTTTATCTTAAGTTTAGGACTAACCCAAGCAAGGTTATTAAAAGCTGATAAAAAAAGAGATAATAAAAGTGTTATTATTTTTAAAAATATATCTAAATTTCTAGGAGATGGCTATGTAACACTATTTCGCGGTACACCGATGATTGTTCAAGCGATGATTATTTACTATGGTATTAGTTCTCTTAAAATATTTTCTTGGTGGAATCCGCTAACCGCAGGGCTAATAATCGTTTCTATTAACACAACCGCTTATATTAGTGAAGTTTTAAGAGGTAGTGTTCAAGCCATTAATGTTGGTCAAATGGAAGCCGGTAGGAGTTTAGGATTAACTCACGGACAAACTATGCGAAAAATAATTTGGCCTCAAGCTATTAAAAACTCACTACCAGGAATTGGTAATGAGTTTGTGGTTAATTTAAAAGATACCGCTGTTTTATCAGTAATTAGCGTTGTAGATTTATTTTATGCGGTAAGACAATCTGCATCAAGTAATTATAGATATGTTGAAGCTTTTATTGTTGCGGCAATAATTTATTTAATTATTACTTATACTTCTTCTAAAGTTATTAAATATTTAGAACGTAAAATGGGATCTGTGAGGTTAAGTTATGATAAAAGTTAGAAATTTATTTAAATCATATGGTAATGTGCAAATCTTAAAAGATGTTTCACTAGATATTTATGATGGTGAAGTTGTTAGTATTATTGGCAAAAGTGGTTCTGGTAAGACAACGCTTTTAAGATGTTTAAACTTACTTGTAGAACCAGAAACAGGATTTATTCTTTTTGATGGGGTTGAGATTACTTCTCCTAAAATTAATATAAATGACATAAGGGCGAAGATGGGAATGGTTTTTCAAAGTTTTAATTTATTTAATAATTTAAATGTTATTGATAATTGTACACTGGCACTTAAAAATGTTTTAAAAATGGATAATCAAAAAGCTAATGAAAAGGCCCTTCTTTATTTGGATAAGGTGGGAATGAAAGATTTCGCTTATAAAAATGTTAATACTTTATCTGGCGGACAACAACAAAGAGTCGCTATCGCAAGAGCTTTATTAATGGAACCAAAGGTAATGTTATTTGATGAACCAACAAGTGCTTTAGACCCGCTTTTAGTTGATGAAGTACTTTCTATTATTAAAGGATTAAAAGGAGAAATGACTTTAGTTATTGTTACTCATGAAATGCGTTTTGCATATGAAATATCCGATAGAATTATCTTCATGGATAACGGCTTCATTAAGGAAATAAACACTCCAAAAGAATTATTTACAAACCCCAAAGAACCAGAGACAAAAGAGTTTATAGAAATTATTAAATCACAAGCTCTACCGCTTTAAAAAAGTCCGCATTTACGGACTTTTCTTATCTTGTTTTTACCAAATTTCAACCATATCCTCTTTCTTTAAAAACATTGAATCTTCTTCTTTAAGATTGTAAAATTCTTGGAATTCAACTAAGTTTCTAAGTTGCATATTCGCTCTTAATTCTGCTGGACCATGAACATCTACTGTTAATAAAAGTTGACCAAATTGTGGTTGAGATTTTTGACGCCAAACTCTTGCCCAGTTTTGGAAAAACTCTTCATAGTTATGGTCTTTATGTTTCTTGCTTGCTTCTAAAGCACATCTTAAACCACCACTATCAGCGATATTTTCTGAAACTGTTAATGCTCCATTACATGGACCAAATTCGGTTTCAACACCATCAAATAGTTTAATCATCTCTTTGCTTCTTTCTTCAAAAGCGCTTAAATCTTCTTCTGTCCACCAATTCGCAAGTGAACCAAACTCATCAAATTTAGCACCATTATTATCAAATGCATGAGAAATTTCATGAGCCATTACCGCGCCAATTCCTCCATAATTTTCACTTGGACTTTGACTTAAACTATAATATGGACGCTGTAAGATTGCGGCTGGGAAAACAATTTGGTTGTTAAATGGACTATAATAAGCATTAACCATACTCGCAGGCATTGCCCAAACTTTTCTATCTGGTTCTTTATTATATTTGTTTAAATTATCTTGGATAGTTAGTTTTCTAAATTTAATTGTTTCTAATACTAAGTTAGAACCGTCTTCATATGTAGCAACTTCATATAAATCATAATATGGCGGTAATACTTCAGGATAACCGACATGAACAGATATTTTATTTAATTTAGTAATCGCTTTTTCTTTTGTCGCTTCTTGAAGCCATGAGTTATTCTTTATTCTTTCCCTATAAACTTGAATAATTTCATCTACCATCTCTTCAACATCTTTTTTCGCTTTTGGTCCAAAGTATTCCTTACCGTAATAAAGCCCCACCGCTTGAGATAATCTATTATAGGCATGATAAAATGCCGCTTTTTCTTTCGCTTGTGGCTCTTGAGTTCCTGATAACATTCTACCAAACGCTCCACCCGCAACTCTTAAATCTTCTGTTAATAAAGAACTATAAGATAAATATGTGTTTAAAATCATCCACGCTTTAATAATTTCAAAGTTTTCTTCATTAATAATGTTATCAAATTCATCAATAAACTTAGGGTTTATTACGATTATCTTCTCAACTTCTTCTCCAACTAATTTAGAACCAACCGCTAAAAGGTCAACCGCACTTGTTTTATCTTTTAAGTCTTTTTTAGTATATGGATTATACATTTTAACGTAATCAGCCTTCTCAACATTTGTTTTTGAAACATTAGCTAATAGTCCGTCAAATGCAACAGCTTTATTTAAAATATCGCCTGCCTCTTCATCAGTTAAACCATAAAGTTTTAAAACTTGATTAGAAGTCATCATAAAAGCGCCTAAAAGTTGTTGTTTAGTTTGCTCATTTTCATAATGAGATTTATCTGGTAAAAATAAACTTGCCTCAGAAAAATATAAGACATGATTATTAGAATTCATAAAATCTTGAACAACACTAAAGCCAAATGGCATCTCGATACCTTCTAAATGAAATTCTTTAATGTTTTTAACTAAATCTTTTAAAGATGTTAGTTTTTTAATCTTTTTAAGAATTGGTTTTATTGGCTCTACACCTAGTTTTTCTCTTGTTTCAAAGTCTTTACTCATCCTATATAACTTAACAAATTTTATTAAGTTTTTATCAAGAGCTGTTTGATTTTTGTTCCAACTCTCCGCTAACTCCATTAAAAGTTTTTCAATTTCTAAATGAAGTTCTAAAAAAGCTGACATTTGTGGTTGATCACTTGGAATCTCCGCTTTTTCTAACCATGAGCCATTAACAGCCCTATAATAATCTTTTTTTATTAACTCTTTTTTCATAAATTAACATCTCCTTTTTCATTGATTATACACTATTTATAATAAA
>JAAZKC010000009.1 GCA_012800005.1 Acholeplasmataceae bacterium
CATTATTTAATAATCTATTTAATGTTTTAGTAGAGCCATCTGTTGATTTAACTTCTACTGGAATAAGGTAGTCAGCATTTCTTAGAAAAAAATCCATTTCTAAAGTGCTTTTAGTATTTTTATAAAAATACAAGTCATGACCACTTTTAACTAACATATCTGAAACTATATTTTCATAAATTCCCCCTTTATAAGTTTTAAAATTTTTATTCGCTCTTAAGTCATAAGATGCCTCATCATCAAGTGAGGCCACTAAAAGACCTGTGTCCATAAAGTATAGTTTATAATTATTTGGAACATAATTTCCTTTTAAAGGAAGTTCTAAATTATCCATACAATAACAAACATTAACAATCCCCGCACTTAAAAGCCATTCAATAACACCAATATAATTCTTTGAGCGCGCTCCTTTAGCTACCTTTGTAATTTGAAACTTTTTATTGTCTTGCCCTAAAAACACTGGAATTTTTCTAAAAACATTTAATATCAAAAGAAAAGCCCTTATCTAAGGGCTAATCTTTATCGTTTGCTTCTTTGTTTTTTCATTTTAGTTTTAGCTTTAAAGTATTCATTTTTGTATTCTAATTCTAATTCATACTCTAACTCTGATTGTCGGCATAAGTCTTTTAATTCGTTTAACTCGCTTTCTAACTCACCTAATAAGACTTCAAATTCAGCTTTAATAGCACCATAAATTGTTTCACTCGATAATACCGCTAGAACATGTGCTTCATAGGCATCAATTTCAAAGCCAAAGGTTTCTACAAATAATACTGCATAACGTTCTCTGATTTCTCTATAAGGATTTACTACTGGAATAACTGGACGAATAATAATTGTGCCATGAACATAAATGCCTATTAATGTATCATCATTAATGATTTCGTTAATTCTTTCATTAATTCTTTTAATAAGTTCATCTGCAAAAGCGATTTTTTCTTCTAATGCCGTTAAAATTTCTTGGTCATATTCTCTTGATTCTAACAATACTTCAATTTCCGCAACAGTGTCTTTTAGTTGTTGTTCTAAGGAGATAAACTCTGGATCAGCTTCTATTGTGGCAATTAAATCTGTATAATCAGCATCAACAGTGATAATATTAACGCTTTCTAATTCTCTTACATATTCACTATATAAGTTAACCGCATCTTTTGGTTCGAAAGCTTCAGGTGATAATTCTTTAAAGTATTCAGGATTAGTAGCTAAGATAAGTTTTCCTAACGCATCAACAATTCTAGCTTTTCTTAATAAGTTTTTATTTAAGAATTTCTTATAACCATCAATTCTTAATTCTAATTCCGCAGAACCATGACGATGACGATACATCCAAGCGTTTTTTCTAATACATTCATTGGCGTCTTTAATGTCTATATTTTTAGCTCTTTCAAAAGTCATTTCCGCATTGGCCGCCTTTAGTCTTAAAGCCATTCTATATTCACTTAACTTCATATTAACTCTATCAGCTTCAGCTTTAAGACTATCTAAAGTTTCATTAACACCGCTTTTATATTCTTTGTGAACATTTAACTTTAGTTTTTTCATACCCTTTATTTGTTTATATAGATGGTTTAATAACGCTTCAGCGTTTTCATTTTTACAAACATCAATAAAGACATTTTTCTCACCTTTAATAAACCCTAAATTATAACTTTCGTTAATAATAAGCTCAAGGCCTTCATCAAGAGTTTTTCCTTTAATTTCTAAACCATATAAAACAACATCGGCATCTTCATTTCCACTAACAACTTCTAAGATTAATCCACTATCATCCGTTAAAATCTCAAATGACGGATTAATATCTACTGTCACATACGCATTTTTAGCGTCAACTTCTTTTTCGCAGGCAGTAATACCTACTAATAAAAACATTAAACCTAAGATAGAAAGTATTTTTTTCATAATCTATTCCCCCTTTTTACTTTCATAAAGTCTTTCAAAATCTTTTACTACTTTTAAATTTAACACCGTTTTTCTTACATTTGGATGTTCTTTAAGTGTTAAATAATTTAAATATAATCTTTGTAGTCTTTCACTACTTATTCTACTAACTTTTGGCATTTTAAGAATTCTCGTCATCTCATCAACAAGATTAAGAAGCACCTTTTCTTCATAAGTATATTTTTTATATTCACTATAACTAACCACATCACCATTACTACTAATTTCATAATTATCAATTACATTAGGATTATAATGATTTTCCTTAACAACACCAATCATATTATCTATTTCCTGCTTAAAGCCATTTTTAATTTGAATAGTTTGATATCTTAAATATTCATTATAATGTTTTTTTAACTCTTCTAATTGTTCATAAATTAAGGTTTTATCGGTATATAATGGTTCACTCTTAAAATAAACACCCATTAATTCTAAATATTCTTCTTCCTTAAAGTCTTCTAATAAATCTTTAATTGTTTGAAGCACCGCCTCTCCTTTTTGTTGTGTTTCACTAACTTTTCTATTAATGAGACTATTAATCTTAGAGGTTTGTAGGCTTAGGGTAGTTTCTAACTCGAAGAGGCGGTCTTCATCGGTTTCAAAGGCTAATTTAATTAACGCTTCATTAGAAACATTAATATCTTTTTTAGTATAGCCTTTTTCTAGCAACATATTTTCATAATATGATTTTTTTATATTATTTACTTCATAATTGTTAAGTCTTAATTTAGTTTTACCAATATGAGTAAGACTAACTTTATTTTGATAACCTAGATGTCTCGCTTTAGTTTCAATTTCTAAAATTCCTTCTTCTAAGTTTAAACCTTCAAATTCCACTTCTAAATCATATAATAAGATTACCGCATCTTCATTAAGTGGCTTTACTTCTTTAATTTTATTATTACTATCATATTTAAGAAGTATTTGTGGATTAATACTTAAAATTAAAACATTTTCACCTTCATTACTTCTTGGCATAAAGATAATCATAAATAAAATTAACATAGCCGCTAAAGCGCCTATTAATGGTGTCATTATAAAGATACGCTTACGTTTAGGTTTGGGATTTAAATTAAACTGTCTTAAAGTTTTTTTCTTTAAATCATCAGTAATTAAAATCTTTGATTCAATTTTTAACCTTTCTTTAATATTCATAATTATTATCCTTTATATAATTTCTTAATTTCTCTAACGCTAAATTTAACTTATAACTAACTCCACTTGTAGATAAATTCATTATTTCTCCAACACGCTTCCTAGTATAATCTTCTACTACACAATAAATTAAAATCATAAATTCATCTTCAGCTAAAATGTGACTCGCAAGCTCAATTAGTGGTGTTTCACTATTTTCATCAACTAAAACATCAAGTGTAGTTTCTTCTACTCTTATTTGCCTTCGCTCTTTTTTAAGAAGATTTATACTTAAATTTTTAGCAATCGTCGTAATATAAGCTCTTGGGTTTTGATTATTATAAGAGTTAATATTTTCTAAAACCTTTAAGTATGTTTCTTGTAAAATATCTTCTGTTAAGTAGGGGTCTTTTAAGATGTGATAAGCATGATAATAAATAAGCCTATGCGTTTCATCATAAATAACATCCATCGCATTTAAATCCCCTAATTTTAATTTATCCATGTGTTTTTTAAGCCTTTTTTCATTATACATTACCCTATCCTCACCTATATAACAATTTAACACCCCAATTTTAACAGTAAAGTTTTAAAAAGTTAAAAAAGACGCGTTTTTTTTACGCGTCTAATTTAATAGTTATATTAATTAAAACTGTTTCACTGCCTCTTCTAAAAACCGCCATCAAGTAAATATTTTTACTATCTGGATATAATTCTTTATATTTACTAATAAAATTATCACTAAATGTAAGAATACCTTCATCAAAGAAATAATCAACACCTAAACTAAACTCTTTTTTAGCAATTTCAATAAATTTAAAACCATTTAAATCAAAAGTAAACTTTAACTCTTCAGTTTCATTAATAATTTTTTTAGAAGTTAATACTACAAATGGATCAGTAACATATAATTTCTTAATAATATAGGTATCTCCTGAAACTGCCAAAATTACTTCACTACCTAAAGAGTCGATAACTTCTTTAGAAATAATTACTTTATCTTTTGATAAAGTCGCCTCAATAGCCTCACCATCAATATAGACAGCCTTAGGATTATTAACAGGTATTTCTAAATCGCTACCTTTAAAAGTATTATTTAAAATTAAAGAAATATCAGTTACTACCTTATACCTTAAAACATCCCTAATATAAACATTTAATTCAAAGTTAATTACTCTATCTCTAAACTCATTAGGAATATTAATAATTCCTGTAGTATTAGTATTTTCTACTTTATTATGATCAACCCTTAAACTATATTTATATTCAGCATTATCCATCTTAGTAAGATAGATTTTATTATCACTAATATAAATAATAAAATTTTCAGGAATATAAAAAGTTACTTGTTCACCAAAATTAGATTCTTTATTTTTAAAAATACTTCTAATTCTAACTTTATACTCACCTGGCTGATAAGCTTTTAAATCATAAGAATTAGTCTTACTCTCTACTGTCTCTTTATTAATTAAAATCTTATAACCAACAGCTACCATATTACTCATATTAGGAACTCTATCACAAGTTACAAAAACTTTTATTATTTTGGAGTCAGTCATAAAGTGAGCCTGTATGCCAGAACATTCCCTTGCCAAGCGGTATACGTTTGGTGAAATATCTTTAATTTTTTGTAATTCTTTATTGTTAAATCTTTTAAAGCCCGCTTCAGTTAACGCGGTTGAACCGGTTAAGTGAAAGTGGGCTTTTTCTTTTAAGTTAAGTTTTTTCATATCTCATAATCTCCTAGTTTAAAGGTTTTTATTACCTTATCCATTTTCTTAATTTCTTTTTTATCGAGATTTAAATTTTTAAGTTGTTCTTTGGTGCGTTTAGTTTTTAAAAAGATTAATGTAAACCATCTTACTGGATAGAAAAACGGCAGTAAGATTGGGCAGTATTTAACTAGTTTATATTTGTTTTTCATATCGCTATAGGTAGGAAACATTACTTTTAAAATTACTTTAAACTTTGACCTTTTGGCGACTCTTGGAGCCATGGTATTAAATTTAGTTCCTTTACCATGAATTCCTGATTTATTTAAATAACTTAATATTGTTTCATAATCTTCATCGCTAATATCTTTTTTATTATATTTAGTATTTATTCCAAATGCTCTTTTATTAAATGAGATAACCACATTAAAGAAATCTAATAATGAAGCATCATTTAAGTATTTATTCATTATTTCTTCATTTAATGAAACACTATTTAAATAGATTTGAATATCTAATAAACTCCTATAACCAATACCACTAGATAGGATATGTTTAGATAAATGATAAATTAAATGAAGTAGTTCATATTCACTTTCTAACCTATATTCATAATCTTTTATGTGAACTGTGTAACTCCAAGGATTTATTAAGATGCTTTTATCTTTTCTATGTGTTTCTTTATAAATTTTCTGATGAATTTCAAGCATTTCATTATTAAAGTAATAAACATCGTGAACATCGCTTTTACTATCTAGTCTAAAATTGTGTTCTTTTAAAAGTTTTTGAACCTTTAAATTATCTTCTTTTCTAATTAAACAGTCTATATCTCCCATCCCTCTTAAATACCTTTTTGGATACATTTCTTTTAAGTGGGCTCCTTTTAAAAATAGGTGAGGGATTTTTTGTTCATTAAATAAAGTGTTAATTTTATTTTTTAAGGCTTCTTGAGTGTTATCTTTTAAAATAAATGTTAAATAAAGGCGGTGCATATGTTCATAAAGTCTTTTTGAGACAATACCTTCATCCATCGCCTCAAAGATTAACGCTAAAAGACCACTTTCCTTTGCTTGTTGGAAAAAGGCCTCATCATCAGTTATTTTAAGATTGCATTTTTCTCCTTTTAAGGAGGCTTTAGTATACTCTAAAATCATTTAAACACCTTTAAAATTATTTTTCTTGGAAGTAATCTATATAATAAAACTCTTAATTTATAACTTTTTTTCTCTACATCTATTTCCTTTTTATTTTCATAACTTTTCACACGAGCGATAATATCTTCTTTTTTAACTATTTCTTTACTACTTAACCCATCACCTTTAAAAATATAATCATTATCTTTTATTTTTATAAGGCGGTGGAGAAAATATTTATCTTTATAATTAAAAAGACAAACATCTAATTTTTTAAGTTTTTCTACCTTTGTTAAAGTAACACTAGTAATTCCATCTTTAAAAAAGGGCCACATTGAAGAGCCCTTTACTTTAAATTTCACATCAGTAGTTTTTATTATTTCTTTAA
>JAAZKC010000104.1 GCA_012800005.1 Acholeplasmataceae bacterium
ATTCTTCTAGTGTGGCAATATTTGGAACAATACTATAAAGTGCTTTAATGTTTTTATAATGTTTTTTTGCTTCTTCTAGCTTAATTGTAGAGATTCCACATACTAAAATAACAGGTTTTTCTGTTCTTTTTGTAATCTCAAAGACAACCTTACCTTGAAGACTTTGATTATCAATTTTTCCTTCTCCTGTAATAATTAAATCATAATCCTTAATTAAATTATCAAAATCTGCTAAAGATAAAATATATGATAAGCCGTGCATAATCTTATAATCAAAAATGCTCGCAAAAATATTTCCTAAACCTCCTGCCGCACCAGCCCCTAAAACATTTTTAGTGTCTTTTAACCCTTCTTTAATTAATAATTCATATAAGTGTTGGCCTGATTTTTCCACAAATTCAAGCTCACTTTTTTTAAGTCCTTTTTGAATGCCATATGTATAAGTGGCGCCATTTTCCCCAAACAAAGGACTAAAGACATCACTTAAAATAGTAACCCTGATATCTCGATATTTTTCTAAACTACTTATATCAATACTACTTACATTTAGTAAATCTTTTATAGTAAGATTTTTAAGTTCTACATCACTATAAAACTTAACTCCGAGTTCTTCTAATAAGCCTAAACCAAAATCATTAGTAAGGGTTCCACCTAATCCAATAGTAATATTTTTAATCTTTCTTTTATAGATATCTTTAATTATTTCACCAAGCGCTTTTGAAGTGAATTTTAAGGGGTTTTTTCCCTTATTAAATCCTTTAAAACCAATATATTCTGATACTTCAATATAAGCATTTTCTTTATCTACATAATAAAATGTTTCTTTTTTTGATAAGTCTAAATCAGTTATAGTTATTTTTATTTTCTTCAAATCTAAATGAGGTTTAATCGCGTCATAAAAACCTTCCCCACCATCAGATATTGGATAATAAGAAGCTTCTATTTTTTCATTATTAAGTTTTTTAGCCATCATTTTTCCTAAATCGATACTTGAGATAGTTCCTTTAAATGAATCAATCATAATTAAAACTTTTTTCATATTTTATTCCTCAATTAATATTTTATCATATCTATAAGAAAAAGAGTGCTTAGTTTTTCTAAACACTCTTTTGTTTACCACCGTTTCATACTTCTTTGATATTTATTGCCGCGCCTTGCTTGTTGGGGACGAGTTTTTAACTCTCTACCTTCATTAGTACTTGTATTTTTAACTACTTCTTCACGGACAACATTAACTCTAATTTGAGCTCTTGTGATATAAGTTGTAACGTCTTTTGAAATTGAATAAGACATTTCATTGTATAACCTAAATCCTTCTTCTTGATAAACTTGTAGCGGATTAGTTTGAGCATAAGACTGCAATCTTACATTTTGTCTTAACTCGTCCATTTGGTCAATATGTCTCATCCAGTGCGTATCTATAACTCTTAAGGTAATAACTTTAAAGAATTCTTTAATCATTTCCTCTGGAACTTGACTCTTTTTATGATTAACTTCTTGTTTAACTAAGCCATAAAGAAAATCATACTTCTCAGTTTCACTTTTACCTTCTATGTCTTCTAGTTTAAATGTTCCTTTATTAAAAACATGACCATCAAATGTATGTAGGATAGTTTTATCATCATCTTTAACGGCATCTTTAATGAAGTTTTCAATCATCTTTATTACAAACGGTTCAATATCATCTGTAGTAATTACTTCTGTACGCTGAGAATATATCACTTCACGTTGCCTTCTAATAACGTCATCGTATTTTAAGACGGTCTTTCTAATATCGTAGTTTTGACCTTCAATACGTTTTTGAGCATTTTTAACAAATCTCGTAAACATTTTCGATTCAAGCGGCATTGGTTTATCAGTTGGATTTTTCTTGTCTTGTTGTAAATTTTGAATCATTTGCACACGCATCTTAAAGGTATCACCACCAAAGCGTTGTAAAAGTTCATCTTCAGCACTTAAATAAAATCTTGAAAATCCTGGGTCTCCTTGACGACCACTTCTACCTCTTAACTGGTTATCAATTCTTCTTGATTCATGACGTTCACTACCAATAACCGCAAGCCCACCTAACTCAACTACACCTTCACCTAGCTTAATATCGGTTCCTCTACCAGCCATGTTAGTCGCAATTGTCACTGCACCTTTTTGACCTGCATATTGAACAATTTCCGCTTCTCTTTCGTGTTGTTTAGCATTTAAAACGTTGTGTGAAATCCCTCTTCTTCTTAATAGTAGTGATAAATATTCACTAGTTTCAACTGCGATAGTACCAATTAAGATTGGTTGACCTTTTTTATGACGCTCTTCAACATCATCAATTAAAGCTTCATACTTTTCTTCTAAAGTTGCGAATAAAAAGTCTGGAGCATCAATTCTAATCATCGGTTCATTAGTTGGAACCTCAGCTACGTACATATTATAAATTTCTCTAAATTCTTCTTCTTCAGTTTTTGCGGTACCAGTCATTCCTGATAACTTTTTATACATTCTAAAAAAGTTTTGGTATGTAATTGTCGCAACCGTAATTGTTTCTTTTTTAATCTCAACATTTTCTTTTGCTTCTAAGGCTTGGTGAAGCCCTTCTGAAAATTGTCTACCAGGTAAAACGCGTCCTGTAAACTGGTCAATAATTAAAACTTGATTATCACTAACCATATAATCTTTATCTTTAAACATTATGTAGTTTGCGCGGAGCGCATTATTAATATGGTGAACTAAATTAACGTTTTTAAGATCATATAAGTTTTCTAGTTTAAAAATGTTTTCCGCTTTCGCCATTCCTGATTCAGATAATTCAATTGATTTTGATTCAATATCAATATAATAATCTTCATTTCTTAAAGATTTAGCGAATCTATCAGCTTGTTTATAGAGGTTTTGGTTTTGTTTTGCACCACCAGAAATAATTAAAGGAGTTCTTGCCTCATCAATTAAAATTGAGTCTACTTCGTCAATAATGGCGTAGTTAAGACCACGATTTTGTGTCATATCTTCCTTATATAAAACCATATGATCTCTTAAATAATCAAAACCTAACTCACTATTAGTAGAATATAAGATATCACAAGCATATGCTTCACGCTTTTCTTCTGCCGATAAAGCTCTAATATTTAGGCCAACAGTTAAACCTAAAAATCTGAATATCTCACCAATCTCACCATGTGCCTCACGAGCTGCTAAGTATTCGTTAACCGTAACAATATGTACACCTTGTCCATTTAAAGCATTTAAATATGCTGGCATAACAGCCGTTAAAGTTTTACCTTCACCGGTTTTCATCTCAGCAATATTACCTCTATGAATCACAATACCACCTAATAATTGAACATAGTAAGGATACATTCCAGTAACTCTTTTACTCGCCTCTCTTACAACCGCGAACGCTTCTACTAATAAATCATCAAGAGTTTCACCATTTTCAAATCTTGTTTTAAATTCAGAAGTTTTATTTTTTAATTCTTCGTCTGATAATTTTTCCATATCTAATGATAATGCTTCAATCTTATCAGCGATTGGACGGGCTTTCTTTAATTCTTTGTAGCCACTGTCAAAAAGTCTTTTTAACATATATACACCTAATTTCTTTACCTGTATTATTTTATCATATTATGATAATAACTCAAAGAAAACTAACACAATTTTAGCAAAGCAAAAAAAAGATGTGCGTTGGGCACATCTTAAAAATCAAATTTAACGTCTTCTCTTTTTGTAGCTTCTGCTTCGAAGAAATCACGTTTAGTGAAACCTTTCCAATTTGCAATCATTGAAGCTGGGAAAACAACGATTTTTTGGTTGTAGTGAGATACATTTGCGTTGTATACACGTCTTGCTGCTTGTAAGTTTTCTTCAACATCCACACTCGCACGTTGTAAGTTAGAAAACTGTTCATTTGCTTTAAGTTCAGGGTATCTTTCAACAACTACATTTAAGCTTGCAAGTCCTTGTGTTAATTGGTTTGCGAATTCTGTCTTTTCAGCTAATGACGCATTAGAACCAGGGTTTCTCATTGCGATAACTTTTGATAAAGTTTCTTGTTCATGTTTAGCATAACCCTTAGTTGCTTGAACCATTTTAGTTAATAAATCAAATCTTTTAGTTAATTGAACGTCAATTCCAGATTCAGATTCATCAATCTTAACAATCATTCTTCTAAAAGCGTTTATTGTTGAAATAATCCAACCTACAACAATAAGTATCAATGCGACTACCACTAATACAACTATTAAAACAATTTGTCCTGTGCTCATTTTATTTCCTCCGTTTTATTTTTTATATATTAAAGATTCTTAAATTTATCACTATCTAAATTAAACTCATTTATAATTGCCGCTGGCATTTGAATATCATGAATGACTTTTGTAAGATTTTCCTTTATAAGTGGAGTTTTTATATCTAGATGTAATGTATTTTGAGAATCATTAACAGCGATATCTAATCTGTTTTTATCATATAATGCTTGAATAGTTCCTCTGTGAATACTTTCAAACTGTAATAAGTTAAGTTGAATAACTGGTGTTAATTGATAAAACACATAGTGTTGATCTGTAGCGTAAGTTTTAAACTTCTTATTAAACTCAATACTTTCTGTTTCAAACTTAGTTAAACGACCAGAAACTTTACCGTTAGCTCTTTTTTCCATAATTTGAAGACGTTCTTTAAACTCTGTTTCAAATACAAAGCTATAAAATCTACCATTAAAATAATCAACGTAGTAAACTTGTACATTGCCTTTAGAGTCTCTTCTTTCTCTTCTTTCTTGAAGTTTTACTTCACTACATGCAAAACTAATGCCTTTATATTTACCACTAAAATAATCTTCACCAGACCATCTATCAGGCTTTTGATAAATTCCTAAAGAATTAATATAGTTAATATTAATCATATTGTTGGGCTGATAATTAGCTTCTTCATACATTTCTTTAATTAACCCATCAATAACATTAGCCTTAACAAAATTATCATATTTACTTTTAATGTTTGATGCTAAAATTAAGAAAATAATACCTATTAATATAATTAGTGTAAGAAAACCAATTAATCTGTATTTTTTGTATTTATCATACATTAAAAGCCGCTCTTGTTCATACTTCTTTAATTTTTCTTCCATTTTTTATACCTCACCTAACATTTTATGATAAATCTTTAAAAATAGCAACAATATCTAATAATTCCCATTTTACATTTAAATCAGTCCTACCAACATGACCATAATTACTAAGATTTTCATAAATAGGTTTTCTTAAATCAAAGCGATTAATTATTCCTTTAGGTGATAGGTCAATATTTTTAATAATCGCATCAACAATTTTTTCTTCTTTTACTTTTGAAGTATTAAACGTATCAACTCTAACACTTACTGGCTCTTCTACGCCAATAACATAAGCTAGTTGAACTTCACATTTATCCGCAATTTTGCTTGCGACAATATTTTTAGCTAAATATCTAGCCATATAACTAGCACTTCTATCTACTTTAGTTGGATCTTTTCCAGAAAAAGCTCCACCACCATGACGGCTATAACCACCATAGGTATCAACAATTATCTTTCTTCCAGTTAAACCAGTATCACCTTTAGGCCCCCCAATTGTAAATTTACCTGTTGGATTAATAAAGATTTTTGAGTCTTTATCAAGTAAATTATTTGGAATAACATAATCAATAACCTCTTTTTTCAAATCTCTTTTGATTTGTTCTAAAGTAATTTCATCTTTATGTTGTGACGATAAAACTACCGCTTCAACTCTAACTGGTTTATCATTCTTATCATATTCTAGCGTTACTTGAGCCTTCCCATCAGGTCTTAAATATGGAAGAATTTTCTTTTCTCTTACACAATCTAGTCTTTTTACTAACTCATGAGCGAGAAAAATTGGCAGTGGCATATAATTTTTTGTTTCATTACACGCAAAGCCAAACATTAACCCTTGGTCTCCTGCACCAATATTTCCATCTTCTTTTTCAACACCGATTCGAATATCTTCACTTTGACTTGAAATAGACGTCAACACCGCCAAATTGTCCGCATCAAATCCATATTTTCCACGTGTATATCCTATACTTTTTACAGTTTTTCTTACGATAGAATCAATATCTACATAAGTAGTTGTATTAATTTCACCACTAACTAACACTAATCCTGTTGTAACAAGCGTTTCTACCGCCACGTGAGCATAAGGGTCATCTAATAAAATTGCGTCTAATATTGCATCACTAATTCTATCAGCAACTTTATCAGGATGTCCCTTTGTAACTGATTCAGAAGTAAATAATCTTTTATTCATATATCTTATCCTTTCTTATCTTTAAAAAAATAACTCTTCCCAAACTAAGAAGAGTAATTAATTTCTTCATTGTTGGGCGTCCCCCTCGTCTTAAGCACCTTGCCTATTGGCAGGTTGCTGCTACTATAACGGTGACTAACCTAAGTAGCTCTTAATGAACTATTTATATTATAACAAGTTAACTTTTTATATTCAATTAAATTAATCTTTTTTAAAAACTTTTTATATTCAATTAAATTAATCTTTTTTAAAAATCATTATACATTGTCTCAAAATCTTGCCTAAATTTTAAAAATCTATCTAGAAGTGGATATTCAAAATAATTATTAAATTGATCTTTAAATAAATCAATAACTACACTATTTGCATAAGGGCGTTTATATGATTTAGAAGATCTCATTGTGACATATAAATCACAAAGTAGGATTATTTGTGAGTGAATATCTGGTTGAATCTTTTTCATCTCAAAAATAAATTCTTCAGTTGCCACACCTTCAATATGCGCTCTTGCGATATCTTCAGTCTTTTGAGCTAATTGAAGTCTTTTTGCGATTTGATTGCCTAAAACTGTTTTTTCCTTTAAGACATTAAATTCAGGTTCATTATCTTTATCAGGATAAACTAAATCTTCAATTTCATTAACCCTCAAGTGAATTTGCGAATATTCTTTAATATATTCAATATCTTCATCAGTTAGTCCATAAAGGGATGCTAATTTAGCACTCATTAAACTTACTAATCTAAAATGTTGACGGTCTAAAAACGAACTCTTACTTGATAATAAGACTTTAAATAAATCGCTTGTAATGGTTGTAAAATCTTTTTGAAGTTCACGACGCTTAATTAACTCATTACGCCTTTCATCTTGGAGGTATTGACCAATTGAAACAATAGCGTAAACTACCATTGAAAAGATTATAAATATTGTCGTTCTAAGCAAAATATCCGCAAACTCATTTGTTTTGGTAAATACGTTAAAGAATTCATCAATAGGCATTCCTCTATATGTATCACTAATTCTATATGTCCAAGTAAAATGAATAATAGTCATACTAACTAACATACCAAAGGTTGACCATAATGTTAATTTCCTTGAGGTATATAAGCTAATAACTACGACCGCATAATATATTAATATATAAGCGGCAGTTTCTAAAACTGAATTTTCATAAAATCTTGCGTAAAATAATAAAGATGAAATAAACATATAGATTGCTAATAAATACATTCCCACTTCCTGTTTGGTTTTATCATGAGTATCTCCATATAATAACCTTTTAATAACGGCGTTTAAAAAGAATGTAAAGGGGAAGAATAGTGCAGTAAAAAGCCAATCTGATGGCTTTTGTGTGGTTGCGGCGATGATAAAAAGTATTAAACTGTAAAACATATTAGAAACGAAGACAATATTTTTTATTACAACATTCCTTCTATGTAATACTTTTACCTCATCTGTAATATCTATTCCATTTTCAAACCCGAAAAAGCGATTAAACAATCCTTTTGTCGCTTTTTTGATTTTACCCTTTTTCATCTAAATCTTTATTAGTCAAATAAACTAATCCTTTCATATGGTAATTCCTGCGCAAGCTCTTCATTCATTACTTGTGCAACTCTTGTTGATGCGGCAGCGGCGATTGCGCCAACAATATCATCTAAAAATGTATGACAAACACCCTTTTTCTTGCCTTCTTTATTTAGCTTTGAAACGATTCCGCGTTTATTAACATCAATATCGCCAAAGTTAGTGGCACCAATAATTCCATAAATTCTTGCGATATCTAAGCCTAAAACTTCATCTATTCCAAAAAGACCTAAATCTTGTTCAATAATATCTTGAATTGGTCCTTCAAACATTTTCTTTTCAGCCATTTTATCTAACTCAACACCTAATAAAACAGTATGAAAAATATCTCTTAAACTTAATAATTTTAATACTGAATCCCTACAAGTTTCCATCTTAATATCAGGCGTATATTTAGATTGTTGTTCATAGGCAATATTAGCGATATCATCAACTGTAACGCCACGAGACTCTAATGCTTCAATGCATAATCTTGTCATTTCATCTCTTGAATAAACTAATTTCATTTGATTTTTTCTCCTTTTTTAAATATTCTTTGTCCATTTAAATAATTTAATATCTTCATTTTTTGTTTGCCTTGTTGCTGCAACGTTAAAATACTTAAAGCACCATCAGCCGTTTTAATAACCAATTCTTTATTAGTTGATAATATTGTTTTTGGCGCTTCATGTGATATTATATCATGTTTTTTAACTTCATAGATTTTAATTCTTATATCATCTATAAAGATTGAACCACCAGGTTCATCTAATAAACCATTTAAATGGCTAATAATTTCCGCGTTTGTTTTATTAAAATCAAGATATTCATCTTCTTTGGTCAAATTATAAGAATAAGTTACTAGTGATTCATCTTGTGGATAACTTTTTATCTTTCCTTTAATAAAATCTTCCATAACTTCTAATAATAAATCCGCACCAATATGAGCTAACTTATCATATAAAATTGTTTTAGTATCGGTAATTAAAATGGGAATTTTCTTAGATTTAATAATATCTCCACTATCCATTTTTTCTGCCATATACATAATCGTAATTCCCGTTTCTTTATCACCTTCAATAAGCGCCCTTTCAATTGGCGCACCACCTCGTCTTTTTGGTAAGAGTGAACCATGAACATTTATTGCAGGACATAAATCTAAAACTTCATTTGGAACCATTTGACCATATGCCGCGGTAATTATTAAATCAGGTTTGAAATCGGTAATCTGCTTATAATCCTTGCTTAATATACGGGGTTGAAATACTTTAATATTATTTTCTCTTGCGAAAGTTTTAACCGGATTTTCTTTTAAGATTTGTTTTCTTCCAACCCTTGCATCAGGTTGCGTCACAATTAATCCTACTGGATATTTATTATTAAGTTTTTCTAAGATAGTAACACTAAAATCAATAGTTCCCATAAAAATAATTTTCATAATTTATACCTCACAGTAAATCTGGATAATAATCAATATTTAAGTAATATGAATTATAATATTTTTTATCTAAATATTCTAAAAAAGAATTTATCTTAATATGCCTAGGTGTTTTTATTGTGATTGAATAGTTATATAAACCATCTTTGTACATAATAAAATCTTCAACTGGACCTAAGATTATAAAGTGTGAATTTTTAGCCAAAACACGATTTTTAATTTTATTAAGTTCATTAATTACCTTTCTTTCATCCTTACCTTTTAAAGTTAGTTTTATGACATTATAATAAGGTAAGTATCTTCCTAGTTTCCGGTAATTTAATTCTTTCTTATAATACTCCATATAAGAGTTGTTTTTAATGCTTTCTAAAACGAAATGTTCTTTATCATAAGCCTGGATAATCGCCAGTCCTTCGGATTTTCTAATTCTTCCCACATGTTGAGTAATTAAATTATAAGTCTTTTCATTCGCAAGATAACTATTTAACTTTAACATTTGATCTGCAAGCATCACTAAAACTAAATTCACATTAGTAAAATGATGCCCTTTAGAAACCATTTGAGTTCCTAATAAAATATTAGCGCGACCATTTTTAAAGGCGGTTAAAATTTCATCATGAGTATTATCTTTTAAAGCATCTTGATCTAAGCGTAAGACTTTAATTCCTTTAAAGGTCTTTTCTAATTCTTCTTTCACTAGTTCAACCCCAAAACCTACTGCCTTAATTTTCTTACTTTTACATACTCTACATTGATCTAAATGCACCTCTTCATAGCCACAATGGTGACATTTAAGTTTATTTTTATTTTTGTGATAGACTAAACTAACTTCACAAGTAGGACATTTTCTTACATTACCACAGTTTCTACATAACATAAATGGTGCATATCCACGTCTGTTAACTAAAATAATTGCTTGTTTACCAGAATTAATTGTTTTAGTTAATGCCTCTTTAAACAAACTAGAAAAAATTGTCATATTTCCTTTAATTAACTCTTCTTTCATATCAACGATTAAAGTTTTTATATGAGAAATGTGATAAGTTAATTCTAATTTTTTAATCATACCCATTTCACATTCATACATCATACTAACACTTGGTGTCGCACTTGCATAAAGAACTGGGGCATTGTAAAACTTGCCTAATAATTCCGCTATTTCTTTTGCATCATAATAAGGATGTGTTTTTTGAATATAAGATAAATCTTGGGCCTCATCTATAACAATTATTCCTAAATTATCAAAAGGTAAAAATAACGCACTTCTAACACCTAAAATAATTTTAGCCTTTTTTTCTTTTACTTTAATATAGGTATCGTATTTTTCACGAGGTGTTAACCTACTGTGAAAAACAGCGATTTCAGTATTAAATCTATTATATATTCTTGAAGCGGTTAGAGGAATTAAACTAATTTCTGGAACTAATATTAAGGCTTGTTTATTACTATCTAAAACCTTTTTAATTAAATTTAAATAGACTTCTGTTTTACCAGATCCAGGAGGACCAAATAATAAGTATCTTTTATAAGTGTCCTTAACTTCATTTATCGCATTAATTTGTTCTTCTCTTAAAGAAGGTAATTCAACACTTTCCTTGTATTCTTGACTATATTTTCTTAAAGAAAGCACTTCTTTATAACCAATAACATCATAACTAATTAGCCTATTAATAATATCTTTCGAATAACCTTCTTTTATTAAAGTATCAATTAATACAGGTTCATTAATTCTTTTAACAATTTCTTTTTGTTTGTTAGTTAATTTCTTATTATGTGGTTTTATAAATAACTCTTTAATATATAAAGGATGCATTACTCTCATAATAGTCTCATCTAAGGTAATTACTCCATCATAAATTAATTGGTTAATGGCTTTATTAGGAATTTTTTTAATATCTTTTTCTGAAATAAAACCATCTTTTATCAGTGGCTTTAACTCACTAGGAATTAACTCTTCTTTTATAACTTTATAAGAAGTTATTTTAGTGGTTTTTAATGGATATGAGATAACAGTATCAAAGGCAACTTTATAACTTGTGTGTGCTTTTTCTTTAATAAAATTAACGATTTTTAATTGTGATTTAGTTAAAATAGGTTTTTTATCGATAACATATAAAACCTCTTTCGTGGCCTCTTTAGAAACTCTCATTTTTCCAACAATATAAGCAAGACATTTTCTATTGTTAAAATCAACAACAACCCTCATACCTAAATCAATATTTTTGATATATGAAGGCACTTTATAGTCATATATTTTATTAAGTTTTTTTGAGGCAATATCAATTAAAACACTTACATACATATAACCACCACAAAAATTATAACATGCATTAATAGAAACATAAAGACGGCTATTCCGTCTTTGTGTTTAACTCTTTTAAAATTTTATCAATTTTATTACCATACGCTAAAGTATCGTCATATTTAAACTTTAATTCTGGCATTCTTCTAATATCTCTTACCTTTTTAGATAGTTCTAATCTAATTTGCTTATTCAAACTATTTAAAATTTCATTAGCTCTTTCTAAATCTTCTTTTTCATCCGATAAAATCGTATAAAAAATTGTCGCAATTGAACGGTCTTTAGTAATTCTTACTTCTGTGATATTAAAATACATTTGTCCTTTAATTTTTCTATCTTTATTAACAATAACCGCTAACTCTCTTAAAAATAAGGATTGTAGCCTTTCTAATGAGATGCTCATTCTTTCACCTCTTTATCTAAAAAACCTTCGATAATGTCGCCTTCTTTAATATCATCAAAGTTTTCAATTGAAAGTCCACATTCATAGCCTTGTCTAACTTCTCTTACATCATCTTTAAAACGTTTTAGTGAAGCAAGTTTACCTTCATATACAACAATTCCTTCTCTTAATAAGCGAACATTAGAGTTTCTTTGAATTAAACCATTAGTAACATAACAACCCGCAATAGTTCCTACCTTTGATGATTTAAAAATATTTCTAACTTCAGCCTCACCAGTAACAATTTCTTCAAACTTAGGTTCAAGCATTCCCATAAGAGCACGTTCAATATCTTCAATCGCCTTGTAAATAACATTATAAAGTCTAATTTCAATTCCTTCTTGTTTAGCCATATCTCTAACCATCGCAATCGGTCTTACATTGAACCCTAAAATAATTGCGTTAGATGCTACTGCTAAATGAACGTCTGTTTCAGTAATTGCCCCAACACTCGCTCTAATTACATTAACATGAAATCCTTCAATATCGATTTTTTCTAATGAACTTTTTAAAGCTTCAATTGTTCCGTGAGTATCACCACGAATAATTAACACTAATTCCTTTTCTTCTGCTTCCGCTTCTTTAAATAATGATTTTAAGGAAGCACGTTTTTGTTTTTGAAGTTCCCCTTCTCTTTGACGACTAGTTCTTTCTTCTGCGATTTGTCTAGCTTGTCTTTCATCTTCAATTGAAACAAACATATCACCCGCAGATGGAATATCCATAAGCCCTGTGATTTCTACAGGTTGGCTTGGTAAAGCGCTTGTTAAGCGTTTTTTCGTGCCATCACTCATCGTTCTAATTTTCCCGTAAGTATTGCCAATAACAATATTATCTCCAACTTTTAAAGTTCCATTACTAACAATAACTGTAGCCACAACACCTCTACCTCGATCAAGTTTAGCTTCAACAACGGTACCTGTCGCAAGTCTATTAGGATTAGCTTTTAATTCTTTAATTTCTGAAACTAAAAGAACTACTTCTAATAATTCTTCAATATTAATTCCTTTTAAAGCTGAAATTTCTACAAAAGGAATATCGCCACCCCAATCTTCAGGAATTAATCCAATATTGGCTAGTTCTGTTTTAACATGTTCAGGGTTTGCTTGAGGACGGTCAATTTTATTTATCGCAATAATAATTGGCACATTCGCAGATTTCGCATGATCAATTGCTTCTTTAGTTTGTGGCATTACACCATCATCAGCCGCAACAACCACAATAACTATATCTGTTACTTGAGCACCTCTAGCGCGCATTTCTGTAAATGCGGCGTGCCCAGGTGTATCAATAAAAGTAATTTTTTCACCATGAACATTGACTTGGTATGCCCCAATATGTTGAGTAATTCCTCCCGCTTCTGTTGAAGTTACTCTTGTGTTTCTAATTGTATCAAGTAAAGTAGTCTTTCCGTGGTCAACGTGCCCCATTACTGTAACAATCGGTGGACGTTTAACTAAGTCTTCTTCCTTATCTTCAAAAGTCATTTCATCAAATCTAGTAAGATCGGTAATTACTTCATCTTGAATCGAAAAACCTAAATCAATCGCGATAAGTTCAATTGTATCACGATCAATACTTTGGTTAATTGAAGTCATTACTCCTAACCCCATTAGGCGTTTCATTATTTCAGCATTAGAAATACCTAACTCACTTGCGACCTCACTTACAGTCATTCCTGGTTTATAAGTTAAAGTTTTTCCTTTAGCGGAGATAGTTTTTTTTCTAGGAATGTTTGATGCCCTTTTTTCTTGTTTAATTGCCTTTGGTGATTCTCTTTCTTCATCATGATATTTGTTTTTAAAATTTTTAGCCATAATATCACTCCTTTTTATAATAACATCTCTTTAAAACCACTATCTAAAATGCTTACTACCATAATATTTTTCTTTCCAATCGCATTTGAAATTTCAGCAGATATAAATTCAATCTTAAAAGGAATATCATAGTACTTACATTTATCAGTTATTTTCTTTTTTGTATTATCACTAGCATCTCTAGCGATGATTATTAGTTTAGCACTACCATCCCTTATTGATTTAATCACATTAGTAGTGCCATAAGTTAACTTTCTAGCTCGGTAGGCTAGCCCTAAATTATTCATAATAATTTTAACAACTCTTCATAAATATAATCAGGGACTTTTACATTTAATCTTTTATCTAAGGATTTATCTTTTTTCGCCTTTAAAATAACATCCTTTGATAAATGGATGTATGCTCCTCTTCCGTGCGCTTTTCCTGTTAAATCAACAGAGACAACATTATCCTTTGTCGCACAAATTCTAATTAATTCTTTTTTAGGTTTAACCTCTCTTGTGACAACACAAGTTCGCATTGGAACCTTTTTCATTTAATCACCTGTTGTATTCTATTCCTTCAGCATTAGCCATTGACACTGATTTAATATCAATTTTCCAGCCAATCGCTTGAACCGCAAGTTTAACATTTTGTCCCGCTTTACCAATCGCAAGTGATAATTTATCTTCTTCAACAATCGCTAGCGCTGTTTTTTCAGTTGAATTAATTTCTACCACATCAACAACATCCGCAGGTTGAAGTGAATTGGCGATTAAATCTTTTTCATTTTCGCTCCACAAAAATAAATCAATCTTCTCACCCGATAAAGATGAAACAATTTCTCTAATTCTAATTCCATCTTGACCAACACACGAACCAATCGCATCAACATTAGGATCATTTGACATCACGCCAACTTTAGTTCTATCACCAGGATCTCTTGCGATACCCATAATCTCAACAATTCCTTCTTTAACTTCAGGAATTAAATCTTCAAATAATCTTGTTACTAAGCTTTTATCTAATCTTGTGATTAAAACTTTAGGGCCTCTATTAGTCATTTCAACACCCGTAACGAAAACTTTAACTAATTCACCTTCAACAAATGAATCATTAGGTAAAATTTCTGTCTTAGGAAGTAGTGTTGTTACTCCTTGAGAAATGTCTAATCTATAAAAACGGTCGTCTTCTCCAATAACCCTTCCTCTTAACATTTCTTTTTCATATTTCTTAAAATGCTCAAATAATTTTTCTTTTTCTAACGCTTTTAAGTTTTGGTTTAAAACGTTCTTTAAGTTTTGAACCGCAATTTGAGAAAACTCTTTAGGATTAACTGACTCTTCTAAAATTTCTCCAACCTTAATGCGTTTTTTAATCTTTCTTGCCTCCGCAAGCTTAATTTGTTTGTATTTTGGGTCCGCATTTAAATCATAACCTTCATCAGGAACAACTAGTCTTTGTTCAAAAACTAAAATTTCATTTTTCTCTGGATTAATTTCAATCCTACATGATGAATGACCTTTCGCCTTTCTAAATGCCGCAACCATTCCTTTACAAAAACCATCTAAAACTTGTTCGTGGGTAAACCCTCTTTCTTCTACTAATAAGTCTAATGCTTCAAAAAATGCCTTACTAATCATCTATCCTTATCCTCCTAAACCTTGACAGTTGTCTTTAACTTACTTAATTCACTAAAAGGAACCTCTATTACTTTAAACCTACCTTTTAAATTAACCTTTATATATAAGATGTCTCCTTTAACATCTTCTAAATAACCTTCACTATTATATTTATCTCCAACAAAGCACACATATTTATTAAGATTCTTTTTCGCCTCTTCTATTGTTTTAAGTTCTCTTTCCGCACCCGGAGTTCCTACCTCAAGATAATAGTTATCACTTAATAAATCATCTATTTCATCATTAATCTTCATATTAACAATACTTAAATACTCAACATCAACATTTTCTTTATCAACAATAATCTCTAAAATATTAAAGCCAAATTCTCTTTTAGTTTTAATTGAAATTAACTCTAGCTCATATTTAACTAAAATAGGCAGTATTCTTTCTTTTATTAACTCTAAATTCATATAAATCCCTCTTTTAATAAAATGAGCGGATTTTGCCATCCACTCTAATTCCTCTTTATTTTACCATTTTTTATTAGACTTGACAACATTTTCTTGCAAATTTTTAATATTAGTTTTGTTGCAAATGGTTTGCAATTGCAACAAAGTGTGATATACTAAAATTATTCAAGTGAGGTTTGTTATGAAAAAAATAGTTTTAGTATTCATAAGTATTTTAACATTAATGTTAACTAGCTGTAATAAAAATGATAAAAAAGCGGATATAATTACGACTTTATATCCTCAATATTCAATCGCTAAAGAAATTGTAGGTGATAAATTAACTGTTTCTTTAATCGTTCCTATTGGTTCTGATGGTCATCATTTTACTCCTACAAGTAAAGATTTAATTGACATTAAAAATGCGAAACTCTTTTTATACACAAGCGATAGTATGGAGGTTTGGGTTAAAAATATTAGCGGAAATAAAGTTGATTTATCTTTAGGGTTAGATGTCTGCGAACACGAACATGAACATCACCAACATGACCATGTCCATTATTTTGTTTCGATTAGTAATCAAATAAAAATGACTTTGACAATTTTAGAAGAAATTGAAAAGATTGACCCTAATAATAGTTCATTTTATGAAGAAAACGCTACTGCGTTAATTAATCGTTTAACTATTATTAAAGAGGAGTTTTTATTATTAAATAAACCCTTAACTATTTATTATGTGGGTCACGATGTCTTTTTAGATTTTACCCATGAAACAGAGATTAATGTTTTTAGTTTGATGTCAAGTTTTACTGATGAGGCAAGTATCACAAGTAAAGATTTACAAGCTTTAATTAATACTATTAAAAATGAAAATATTAGCGTTATTTTCTATGATAGTCTTACGATGAAAAAAACTGCAAAAACTATACAAAACGATTTAAAGAAAGATGGTTATAGTGTTGAAATAAGGCCATTTCACTCTTTTCATAATGTTAATTTAGAAGATTATAAAATTAATAAATCAATTACCGAATTATGGGAAGAAAACTTAAACGTGATAAAGGAGTTTTATGAGTAAAGTTATTAGTTTAGAAAATGTTTTTTTGAAGTATTACGACAACTGTATCTTAAAAGACATCAGCTTAACAATTGAAAAAGGCGAATATGTAAATATTATTGGTCCTAATGGTAGTGGAAAGACTACTTTAATTAAGCTTTTTATTGGTGATTTAAAGCCAACTAGTGGCTCTATTAACTTTTATAATTATAAGTTATCTTATGTCCCTCAACACCTTCATAAAAAGAAAAACATGCCAATTACTGTTTATGAAGTTTTAAAGCATTCTAATAAAGTTAAACCTAGTGATGAATATATTGATTATTATTTAGAATTAATGCACATTAGTAATCTTAAGCATTCTAAGATGGATAGGCTATCTGGTGGTGAATCGCAAAGAGTTTATATTATTAGGGCACTTCTATTAAATGCGGATGTGTTAATTTTAGATGAACCCGCAAGCGCTCTTGATCAAGAGTTTAGACATGAGTTTTATGACTTTATTGAAAAACTTCATAAAGAAGGCTTAACGATAATTCATGTGACTCATGATTTATCTGATGGACTTAGAAGGGGTTCTAGGGTTATTCATATGGACTCAAAAATTTTATTTGATGGTTCTTTTGATGATTTTCAAAACTACCACCAACATCATCATGATGAATTAGAAGGGAAGATTTACCATGTTTGAAATCTTTACACACCCATTTATGATTAGAGCTTTATTAGTAGGGCTATTAATGGCGATTAGTACCGGTTTATTATCTTCATTTTTAGTAAGTTCTAACCAATCATTAATTGGAGATGGACTTGCGCATACTACTTTTACTGGAATCGTTATTGGAATTATTTTAGGAAATAATCCTTTATATATAGCCATTCCTTTTACAATTATAGTAGCTGTAATTATTAAATCGCTAACTTATACTAAATTAGAAGGTGATGCCGCAATCGGACTTGTCAGTACGTTTATTATTGCGGTAGGGTTTATTTTAATTTCTTTAAGTAAAGGCTTTAATCAAAGTATTGAATCAATTTTAGTAGGGAGCATTTTTTCAACAACTTGGGCAGATATTTTAGTTGTTGGGGTAATAAGTTTAATTTTAATATCCTTTATCACTTCTTCTTATAGTGAGTTAGTTTCAATTACTTTTGATGAAACATATGCGAAGTTTAATAAAATTAATGTTAAATTATATGATTATTTATTTACTATTATTACCGCTGTTATAGTCGTTTTAGGTGTCAAAACGATTGGAACACTTTTAATTAGTGCCTTTATTATTTTTCCTGCAGTTTCGGCAAATTTAATTTCTAAATCATTTAAAGAAATGATTATTAAAGGCGTTATTATTAATATTTTAGTTAGTTTAGGGGGCATTATTTTAAGTCATTACCTAAATTTACAAGCGGGGGCAACGATTATTTTCTTACATGGTATTTTATTTATGGTATTATATGGGTATAAGAAATTGTTGAGGAAAGAATAATGTTAAAAATTACTAAACAAAGAAAAATTTTACTAGAATATTTAAAGAAAAAAAATACCCCTGAATCGGCAGAGATGATTTTTTTAAGTTTACCTAATGGAGCAATGAATTTATCTACTGTTTATCGCAATTTAGATAAATTTTGCGAACATCATTTAGTAGAAAAATATCAATTAGGTAATATCTTTTATTATAAATTAGTTGGTCCAGAACATAAACATTATTTAGTTTGTGATAAATGTGGAGACTTAATTGAAATTGACTGTCATCTTTCAAGTTATATTGAAACAGAAACTAAAAAACATAACTTTAAAGTTAGAAACCATGATTTAACTATTTATGGTTTGTGTAGTAAATGTAGTTAAATATCTTCATCTTTAGAAATTATTTTAATTGAAACATATAACCCAAGTAAACTAAAAATCGCTAAAATCGCACCAGCGATAATTCTAAAATAAGCACTATAATCACCAATAAGGTTTCCTAATAAACCAATAACTAACCCTAAAGCAACTCCATATAATGAAATTCTTATTAAAATCATTGGTTTCCTATCTACTATTAAATATTCTTCCTTTTTAGTTTTCATAACGGCGATAACGCCACCTATGGCAATTAAGCTTAAAAAACTAATTTCTACAATTTGAAAAACCAAACTATCACTAACTAGTTCTTTTAAGATATATCTTGCGCCTAAAAAAATAAAAAAAGTAAAGAGCGCAACCTGAAAAACAACACTTCTTTTAAGTAAATGCATACTATCACCATTTATAGTTTAACATATTTTTAACATAATTGGTAAGTTATTATGATATAATATTTTTGTGAGGTAATAATATGAAAAAAGCGGTTTATGCAGGATCTTTTGATCCAATTACTAATGGTCATATCGATATTATTAAAAGGGCTTCTAAGCTATTTGGTGAACTTTATATTTTAGTAACTGAAAATATTTATAAAACCCCAACTTTCACAACGGAAGAAAGAATGAATATGATTAAAAAAGTAATTACTTGCAAGAATGTAAGCATTCATTCTACAGATGATTTAGTAGTGAGGTTTGCCAAGGAAAAGGGCGCCACTACAATAGTTAGAGGCTTAAGAAATATTAAAGATTTTGAATCTGAAATAGCGTTATATCATTTTAATAAGCACATTAGTGATGATATTGAAACAATTATTTTATTTCCTTCACATCGTCATACTTATATTTCAAGTAGTGCGGTAAAAGAACTTATTTATTATAATGCGGATATTTCTCCATATGTACCAAAAATCTTAATTGAAGAAATAACTTTGGGGGTTAAAAAAGCTTTTAAAGAAAAAAAAGCGTCACTTGTCTTATGATAGGTGATGCATTTTTTATTTGTATAAGTTTTATTTTTTTGGTAATATATAACTAAAGAAATTCGTTTCTAATAATTGGAGGTTTTTTAAGTATGAAAAATAGTTTACTTAAAGACCACGAAATTGGCTTTTTTGCTTTGGGTGGTCTTGGTGAAGTTGGAAAAAATACATACGTTTTTGAAATAGATAAAGAAATATTCATCGTTGATGCGGGAATTATGTTTCCTGATGATACGCTTTTAGGTGTTGACTACGTTATTCCTGATTACAATTATTTAATTGAAAACCAAGAACGTATCGTTGGTCTTTTTATTACGCATGGGCATGAAGACCATATTGGAGGAATTCCTTATCTTTTAAGACAGGTGAAAATTCCTAAAATCTACGCTAGTGGGTTTGCGGTAGATTTATTAGAAAACAAACTTTTAGAACATGAAGATGTAGTTGCCCCACAAATTGTTGAATATAAAGCACACCACAGTTTTAAATTTAAAAGTTGTGAAGTTTCTTTTATTAGATTAAATCACTCTATTCCTGATATGTTTGGAATTAACCTTAAGACAAAATATGGTAATATTTTTTATACCGGAGACTTTAAAATAGACTATACACCAGTAGGACCTGTAGCGGAATATGACAAGTTATCTAAAATCGCTAGTGAAGGTGTTTTATGCTTACTGTCTGATTCTACTAACGCAGAGCGGCCGGGAAGAATCCCTTCTGAACAAGTAATTGGTGCATCAATTGATGAGATTTTCCAACAACTAAAAGGGCGCATTATTATCGCTACTTTCGCAAGTAACATCTACCGGATGCAACAAATCGTTAGCGCTTCTATTTTAAATAATAGGAAGATTGCGGTGGTGGGGCGTTCAATGGAGCGGGCCATGGAGATTGGAATGAATACCGGTTATATTAGGGCACCCAAAGAGTGGATTATTGATGCGGAAGAAGTTGATAATTATAATCCAAATGAAATTACGATTTTATGTACCGGATCTCAAGGTGAGCCAATGGCGGCTTTGACGAGAATCGCTAATGGAACTCACAGACAAATTAAAGTAAAACCTAATGATACCGTAATCTTTTCTTCTTCTCCAATTCCTGGTAATCAAGAAGGCGTTAATAAAACAGTTGATATGTTATACCGTAGTGGAGTTACTGTGATTGTTAATGGGCCGGTTGCGGAGACACATACTTCTGGTCATGGAGCTCAAGATGATTTAATGTTAATGTTAAGCTTGACAAGACCTAAGTTTTTTATTCCTGTTCATGGTGAGCATAGAATGTTAAAGGAGCATAAAAAGTTAGCGGTAAATTTAGGAATTAAAAAAGAAAATATCTTAATTTTGGATAATGGTGATGTGGCTGCCTTATCTAAAGATTCAATTAGAAAAGCGGGCACTGTTAAAGCTGGCGATGTTTATATTGATGGTTATGGTATTGGTTCAACTGGTGCGAAATTAATTAAAGAAAGAAAAATTTTATCAGAAGATGGGCTTTTATCAGTTATCTTATCTGTAAATAATAATAAAGAATTGGTTTTAAAACCTACAATTGTTTCAAGAGGTTTTATCTTTATGAAAACAAATGAAGATTTAATTTCTCAAATTCAAAGAATGGCGAGACTTTCTTATGTTCAATCTGTTAATAGAAACTTCCCTTTAGAGAAAATAAAAACCCAAATAGAATCTGACCTATCTGAGTATATTTATGGTTTAACGGAAAGAAAACCTTTAATTCTTACAAGTGTTATCGAGATTTAAGTTTTCTAAAGTACTTAAATACTTCTAACATAATCTTCGCATCTTCATAAGCATCATGACTTTGAGTTAGAGTTTTATTGTAATAAGTTTCATAGGCTTTAAATAAACCTAATTCCTCTTTTAAATTAAAATAGTTTTTATGGATTTTTAGTAAATCAATAAAATTTTTAGACGTCGTTAAGGCGTCTTTTTTATTAATTTTATAGGAATCTTTTAATACTAAAATATCATTTTTCCCCCAAACTACTATTTTAGGTTTATAAGTTTTTAACATTCCTTTTAAATCTTCATAAAAATAATTATATTCTTTGGCGGTATTAAATACTTCTCTTTTAACTTTTAAAAATTTTAAAGTTCTCTTAGAGACGAATCTTCCATTAGCTGGTTTAAGATAATAATCATCTTTTTTAATTACATTTAAGTTTTTATCAGTTAAAAGATAACCCACTTGAACTATTTCCGCTTGGTGAGTTCCAGTATAGTAATAACTTGGCATAGACATTTCAATGTCGATAAATAAATAATACTTAAATCTCCACATTACTTTTATTATTTCTTCTTTAATAAGATTGATATCGAAAGTTGTTTTTAAGCCTCTTTTAGTAAAAAAGCCAATCTTATTAAAGTGGGTAACTCTAGTGTAGGAAATCTTTTTGATTTTCCTTTTCTGCGCACTTATTTCAAAATCAACAAAAACGCCAGCAAACAACATTTCCCCATATTTTTTGGCATCCTTTTTCGTAAGATAAAAATATCTTTCTTTTCTTTCAATTATTACTTTAAAAGTATTTAGTTTTTTATTATATTCTTTAACTATGCTTTTCATATATTTCCTTTAAACTTTTAATAATATTTTCTCTTAATGTTTCGTTTATTCCTATGTCTTTGTATTCTTCTATAGAACCTGTAATCATCTTATCAATTGAGATAAATTTATTAAAGAGCTTCTTTTTTCTCACTTCGCCAACACCTTTAATATTATCAAGTACACTTACACTTAAACTTTTATCTCTTTTCTTGCGGTGGTAAGTGATTGCGAAACGGTGTGTTTCTTCAATCATCTTAGATAATAGTTTAAAAAGTGGTGTTTTTTTATTAATTTTATAAACTTTATCATTATAAATAACTTCACTTAAAGTATGGGATAAATCTTTTTTAAGACCCATTATTTTAATTTCTAAATTAAGTAAATTAATAATTTCTTTTGCCGCATTTACTTGGTTTAAGCCTCCATCAACAATAATTAAATTAGGTAATTCCGTTTTTTCAACCAAGGCTCTTTGATAACGTCTATATAAAACTTCTTTAAACGCACCTATATCATCACCTTCTTTGGTGTATTTTAAAATGTATTTACGATATTCTTTTTTAGCGGGTTTGAAATCTTTATAAACAACCATTACACTAATCATTTCACTACCAAAAGTATGTGAATTATCAAAAAGATCAATTCTTTTGATGTTTTCTAAACCTGTAAATAGATTAAACGCATTAACTTTTTCTAAGTGCTTTTCTTTTTTTGTCTTATTAAGTAATCTTTCATGTTTTAAATCATAAGAGGCGTTTTTATAGGCAATATCAATTAACGCTTTTTTCTTACCGCGTTTAGGAATAATGGCTCTACTACCAAATAACTCTTTAACTTCATTTTCATTAAATTTATCTGAAAAACAAATTTCATCTGGAATTGGAGTTTCTTTATAATAATCATAAAGATAAGATAAAATATTATCGGTATCTAAATATAGAGGAAAAACATCACTTTTAGTATCGATAATTTTTCCTTTACGCATTTTTAAAATTTGTAAAGACACATCTTCTTTGTCTACTTCATAAGAAATAAAGTCACGATCTTTAAAGTCATTAAAACTAATTAATTGTTGTTCATTGGTAATATTAATAAAATCAAGTAACTTTTTATATTCTAATGCTTCTTCAAATAATAATTTATCACTCGCTTCATTCATTTTTTTAGTTAAATAAACTTTAATATCTTTATCATTGCCTTTTAAAAAGGCTGTTATTTCTTTTATATATGGTTCATAATCAATTTTTTCTTTATTAATACAAGGAGCTAAACATTGTCCTAAATGATAGTAAAGACATTCTTTTTTAGGAAGTTTAACACACTTCCTTAAAGGATATATTTTATTTAATAATCTTAAAGTCTGTTTAGCCGCATAAGCATTTTGATAAGGACCAAAGTAAGTACCTAAGTTCTTTTTAACATTTCTTGAGGTAATAATTCTTGGATGTTCTTCATTAGTTATTACGATATATGGATAACTCTTATCATCTGTGAGTCTAATATTATATTTAGGATTATGTTCCTTAATTAAATTGTGTTCAAGCAAGAATGCTTCTTTTTCAGAGTTAGTTTGGACGTAAGAAAAATCGGCTATTTCGCTAATTAGTTTGGTAGTTTTTAAATTGTGTGCACCAACAAAATAACTTCTAACTCTATTTTTTAAGTTTTTCGCTTTACCAACATAAATAATATTATTATATTTATCAAGCATTAAATAGACGCCTGGGCTTGTTGGGATTAAAGTTAATTTAGTTTTAATATTATCACCCGACTTAATTTTAACACAACAAAACTTTAAGAAAAGAAAAAAGGTGTTATAATTCCACCTTTTCTTCAAAAATACATTGAATTTTTCCTTTTAAAACTTCTTCTAATGCGACTCCAACTGGTTTAACGCATTTAAACTCCTTTAGGCTTGTGCCTTCAAATTGGATTGTTTTAGCTCTTTTAGCTGCGATATATGCAAGCTTATATTTTGAGTCTACTACTTCTAGTAATTCGTCAATTGATGGATAGCGCATTCCTGCATCATTTTTCTTCATAATCTCACTCTCCTAATAATTTCATATATTGATGAATTGAACGTTCCGTTTTCGCATGTTCCGCTCTAATGATTGCCATAATTCTATCAGCGGCATTATCAACATCATCATTAACAACGATATAGTCATATTTATGGGCCAACAAAAACTCTCTATTGGCTTTATTAATTCTTTCTTCTATTTTACTTTTATCTTCTGTACCGCGACTTAATAAGCGGTCATAGAGGGCTTGTCGTCCTGGGGGAACTAAAAAGATAAACACTGCCTCAGGCATTACTTTTCTTACCTGAAGGGCACCTTCAACTTCGATTTCTAAGACAACTTCGTGTCCTTCATCAAGTTTTTTTTCTACGATATCTTTAGGGGTACCATAATAATTTCCAACAAATTCCGCATACTCTAAAAATTTGCCTTCTTCAATTCTTCTTTCAAACTCTTCACGACTAACAAAATAATAATCAACACCATCAACTTCACCATCTCTAGGCTTTCTTGTGGTCATACTAACTGAATAAATTAAGTTATGACCTTTTTTATTAAATAGTGCTTTTCTTACCGTGCTTTTCCCAACACCAGATGGTCCAGAGATGACAATAAGTAGACCATTTACATTTAGCTTCATAACATCCCCCCCTTAAATAAAACTTTCTATCATTATATCAAGTAAAGGGCGATAAGTAAAGAAAAACTTAACTTATTTTATTTTAAAAATGAATCTTAAAATAATTATTTAAAGCTTTTTAAAATTAGAAACTTTCACTATTTTCATTAAGACTTTTATTTTCTAAGTTTAATTTAAAATTTATAACGTATTTATAGG
>JAAZKC010000105.1 GCA_012800005.1 Acholeplasmataceae bacterium
TATCCATTAATCTTAAAGTTAATCACTGTTTTTCTAGTTGGAGCTTTAGTATTTTTAGGAATGAATATTTTAACCTTAACCCAATCTTCCTGTTCGTCTATAATGTTAGCTGATAAATTTGTAGTATTTAAACCTGCAGATTCAAAAGCTGTATTCTCTATTTTTTGTTTCCAATCTTTATTCTTTTCTTTATAATTCTCCAAATTATGAACGTGTAACCAAAGTATCCCTGGTTGAACTGTAGTCATTTGTCCATTGACATCACTATAATACAGAGGCTGTACAATTGAATATTCGCCTTGCTTATCTGGAATAGCATTATTGACTTTTACATAAACAAACTTTTTAAATAATCTACCGGTAAAATCATATCCATAAAATTTGGTTCTAATCATGATATCATGACCTTTCCAACTATCGGGAAACTCTTTAAGCTTTGTAAAGATAACTTTAATATCACTTTCTTCTTTATAACCAAATTCATGTTTTCTTTCCTGACTATCTCTATTTGGTTCAATTTTAACATCTAAATAAGCCTGAGAATCAGTTAATCTATTTTTAGGAGAATCACCAGCAAAATATACTGTGTAATTTTCTTTAATAGTTTCTAAAGTCTCGCCTTGATCTACTTCATCTGGATAATGTAATTGCGCACGTTCATAGGTATTGTACAATTTCCAAGTTTGTATCTGAGAATCACCAACACTTTTAAAAGAAATATCTTTATTCTCAGTCACTTTAAAAGTTCTCTTCATCCCTACCAAATCAATTGTTGATGGATTTGTAGATACGCTACCAGAAAAGACTGCATATACCACCTGATTTGATATTATAAAGAAAAGGATGCCCACTCCAAGCATCCAAAACTTCAGACTAAATAGTTTCTTCATGGAAAGACATCCTTTCATTATTAAGTTTAGCATATACTACTTCAAAGATAATTGACTGTAATCAAAGATAATTTGGTTACCTGCTTGTAAGAAATGATTCAATTCATTTTCATTGCCACTAGTACCTTCAATTAAATCATCGCTAGCATCATCATTTACACGAACAACTAAAACAATCGTATACATATCACCTTTATTTAATTTTTGGTTTTTAGCAACGATATCGCCTGCAAAAGCATTATTATCTTCAGACATCTTCAACACAGTAGATTGATTATTAACATCAGTTTTCACTACATAAGCTTTTGTTGTTACAGCTTCAGATTTTTCAAATTTTTCGGTAAAATACATATGGAAGAACGCTGACTTGTTACCATCGTATTTACCTTTAACAATTTTATAGAAAGTATCTCCTTGTACTGCACCAACGAAGTTATTATCTTCTTTTTCTTTACCTTTACTTTCTTCCAATGCGGTATTTACACCCATAGCATCTGCAAAAGAATTCATATAAGTCTTTGGTGATTGATTTTGGTGTACTAATGCATTTGCATCTACAGCAGGTAGCCCATCCTTACCTGAACCGAAATTATTTCCTAAATATACCCACTTAGTTTGACCTAATCCTAAATTACCATGACCATCATCCAATTCATTGTTCCAATCATCTGGTAAATCAAAGTCGGTATAGTCGCATTTATTACTATTTGACAAATCGATATTTGTATTAGCTGATTTTGAACCTGTGAATACCGCATAAGTTCCGTATGACGCGAAACCGATAAACAATAATGCTAACAATAATAGCGAATAGCGACGATGTCCTTTTTCCTTTCTATTTTCTTTCCCTAACACTTCTTTTTTCGTTGACATAAATCAAATTCCTTTCCTTTATTAGTTCTTACTACTAACCATATTTTTTTGTTGATTGCTTATCAACAGAGATGAGTATATACTCAATTTTGTGTTTTGACAATAGTAAAAATATTAAAAAACATCAGAAAAATGCAAAAATTGAACATTTTTTTCAGAGAGAATGTAAAGTTATTTTAAAAAAACTCTCACATAAGTAAAATGTTTTACCTATGATAATTACGTTTTCATACCTAATTTCATTCGTTCAAACTATTTACATATCTACTATGTAAATATAATAAAAATAATCTAATATTTTTAATTAAATAATTTAATTACGAAATAACCTATTATTTGCGGTAATTTTTTTAAAATTATCTACAATTCCTTGATTTTATAGGTTTTTCCAAGCCCTATCATGTATTTTTGCTACTTCAAACTTATTATTTTTCATAAATAACCCTACAAATAAAAACAAATGTAAATTTTCAAAGATTTAGCAAACTTTATTTCCATATAGTAAATTTTAGTATTGAATTTTATCGATTTTTGGCATTTTTTTCTCGAATATCTCGCATAAATCATATTTTATGCGTATCTTCCTATAAAGATTTTGGAAAAGTTAAAATAAGGAGATACATCATACTTAGAAAATGAATTTTTTCTACTATTATATGGTAAATTTTACTTTCCTTTTTATCGTCTGATTAATTGCAAAAAAATTGTTTAATATAAAATTATACCCCCTAATAAACAATTTTATCATTTAGAGCAATTTAAAAGGTTTTAACTTCCATTTTTAGTTTTGCGCAAATCAATCATTTCAATCTTGCATATGTCAAAAAAGCCATAAAGGATGAAGTAAAACTTCATCCTTTATGACCCATTCCATTATGATAAACGATTTTTAAAGTCGTGGTAGTTAAAACTACGGACTAGCTGTAACTGATTGGCAACATCACACGCATAAATATTGGCAAGCGGCATGCCATTAAATGTATTCGTTTTTACCATCGAA
>JAAZKC010000106.1 GCA_012800005.1 Acholeplasmataceae bacterium
CAAAAATATCTTTATAAGGATCTTTTGGATTTGGTTCTTGACCTGTAGCTAATTTAGTAACTTGATCAAGAACTTCTCTTACAATTGGCATTGATTTCGCACTTGCTCCCGCAACTTCATCAACTAACTTATAATCCACTAATTTTGTATTAGATAATTTATTAAAATATTGATTAATATGTTCCATATATTCAAGAGTATGTTCACTATAATCAATACGAGCGCCAACAATTTCATTTCTAATGTTTATAATAACTTCAATTCTTAATTCTTTAGCGCCAGTAGTTTTAGGAATGCCTTCAACTTTATCGCCCCCTAAATAAGCATAACCAACAATTTCGCTACCTTTATATATTGTGGTTTTTCTTGTAAGAAGGCCATTTTCTAAAGACTCGTGTTTAACACTTGTTGCGGATTTAATATAATCTTTATACAATTGAAGTTCTTCTGCCTGAGCTCTCGCTTGAGCTTCTGCTTCTTTTTGTTCTTTTCTATATTTAGTATAACCACTAAATATTGTTAAGAATATAATTCCGATAAGAGTAAATGTTACCGCAAAGATAGTTAAAAGTTTATTTTCTTTTCTCATTGTAACACCGCCTTTAACGCATCAATTAAATCTCTAATAATTCCCCTTGAGACTGTTGCACCAGCAACATCATCGATTGGTGCTTCACTAACTAAAACTCCTATTAAAGATTCAAAATATACATTATGGTAATTAACAAATTTTGGTGTGTGATTAGTATCCAATACTTTAACTCCAACTATCTTATTATCACCATCAACACCAACTAATAAAGTTATATAGTTACTTTCGCTTTCATCATAATCATGAAGTGGTGTAGTACTAGTTCCATGTAAGGTATAAACATAACCTAATATATAACCATTTACATCTTTAACTGTTTCTTTTTTAGTTACCTTTTCTGTAGCGGCAAAAGATGTATCTTCTTCCACAGTTTCTTTATTAATAAATAGTTGTTCGTATATATCTAGTTCTGGCTCTTCAGGTTCTTCAGGGGTTTCCGGTATTTCAGAAAAATCGATATATTTTTCTGCTTCTATTTTAACATCAGCAAGTAATGCCCTTAGTAAATCCCCTGTTTGAGTAACCCCTGCTATATTATCTAAAACTAGTGTTTTTTTATTTAACCCTACCAAAGTATTGTTTTCCGAATCAACATAGTCAACATAGAATGTTGCTGTATGGTCAGTTTCTAAAATTTTCACTTTGACATTTCCACTGTTATCATAAGCTACCACTAAATCAATTAAACCTCTTTGATTACTTCCTTTAGCTTTAAATATGTATCCTATCAATTCATTACCTTTTTTAACTTCAATATATGCATAAACACTAGAATTTATAACTTCATGTTCAACAACACTATCTAAATCGCTAAATAATGATTTATAAGCTTCACTAGCTCTTTTTTCTGCGTTCTTCTTGATAATAGGTGCTGTAATATAATTTGTAAGCCCAATAACTGCGCCACATAATAGCCCAACTAATGTAAGCACTAGAGCTGTTTTAAATATTCTCATCTTATAGCCCTCCTAAACCAATAAACACAATTAAACATAAAACTAGTAACATAACGCCGTAACCTAACCACATCTTCCATGTGTATTTAGGATTACTCCATTTATAGTAATCAATTAAAGGAACAAACATATTACTAATTAATATCGCGAATGCTACTCCTTCAACATGTGAACCAAATAATCTAATTACTACTACTAATGCTCCTAGTAATAATCCATAAATCCATCTTCCTGGTTTTGTGATTGGTGCTGTAACTGGATCTGTAGCCATAAAGATAGCTCCATATAACAGTCCGCCAGTTAATAGTTGATATAATAAAATATTTACTACATCACCTTTAACAGCAAGTGCCGCAACTACCATTAATAGTGAAAATGCTAATAACATTGATAATGTAATTCTAAAGTCAGCAGATTTTCTTATAAATAAGTAGGCTCCACCAACTAAAATTAATAGTGCACTAATTTCTCCCATTCCCCCTGGAATATTACCTAAAAGTAAGTCTGTAAGTGAATAACTCTTTAATAAATTGGGAATATTATTTAAAGAACTTCCAACGGCTCCTAGTGGTGTTGCCCCAGCAACGGCATCAATACCAACATAACTAAAACTTGATGCGAATGAGATTAACGCAATGATAAACGCTACTGCGGCTGGATTGAAGATATTTGATCCAAGTCCACCAAATAACATCTTAGCTACAAGTATTCCTAAAGCCGCACTTACAAAGACAACATAAAGTGGAAGTTTTGAAGGAACCATCAACACAAAGATGATTGCGCTAATTGAAGGTGTTATAACGTTAAGTAAACTTATTTTAGAAAACCTTTCTAAAAATCTATTTTTAAATCCTTTAACTCTTGGATGTGGCCTGTGACGCACCATTACCACTATACATTCAGTTAAAATCATTGCTGCTACTGCTAATACTATTCTTAAGACTGCATCTATTTTAAACTTGTATATCGCAAAGATTACAAGTGGAATTAACGCAATCAAGACATCAAACATCATTCTTTTAACTGATGTATCTTTCCTAATATAAGGACTAGTTTCTTTTACAAATGCTTGCATAATTCTTACCTCTTTAAAAACCTTTTCGCTTGACGCATTGTTTCTGTTAAATGAATTTTTGCAGGACATG
>JAAZKC010000107.1 GCA_012800005.1 Acholeplasmataceae bacterium
GTTCTTTCTGTTTCGTTAATTAGCACATAACCAATATCAACATTATTGTAATAATAAGTTTGATGATTAAAATCTTCAAAAATTATGCTGTAATACAAACTCTTGTTAAAGTTAATAACATTTTCACCCTCAAATTTTTTTCCAACATCGGTTAATCCTTCGTTAAATCCTAAAATTTTCGCTAAACCTTTGTTAAATTTGATTTTGATATTTTGATTTGTTGTTATTGTTACTTTATAAGTGTGATTATCGAATGAAATTGTAAATTCAACATCTGAATCTTCATTTAACTTATTTTCGAGTAATTGGCAAAACTCATTAACATCATTTGGATCTTGATAATCAAGTTCAACAATCGTTTTTTGATCTCCAACATAATATTCGAAAATATTGTTAGATTTATTGATGAGATAATTAGAATTTGGTAAACATAAACCTAAAATTTTGATTTCACTAATTCCTCGCAAGAATTCGTTTAAGTTGTGTGAATATTTTGATTTTGAACTTTTTATTAATATCGTTTTTGTTCTCATTTTTTTTATTTTCGATTTATATATTAAACAAAGAAAATTTTAAAATGAGCAAATTAGCAGTTTTAACAAATGAAGATTTTTATTATCAAAGTTATCGACAAAATCAAAAAAATGTTTTTGGAGTGAAAGAAAGATATTATTTGTATTCTCTTGATGGCAGAATTGGTTCAACTCAAAATGTTAATCAACCTGTAACTTTCAGAATTGAGAAAAAAGGATCAAGAGCATTTCTTGAACGTGCAAGATTGATTACGCAAGTCAAATTCTCGGTTGATAGTGAAGCAACTAAGAAATATTATCTTAATGCAATGCCAATATTTCAATTTCAAAAAATAGAAATTTATTGTAATAATGAATTTGTAACTAGTTTTGATGGACTTCAAATGTATCAAGATTTGTTAATGCACACAACTGAAGATGATCAACAATTTGTTTATTCTCGATATGGAATTGGTGATAATACTTTTAGAGCGGTTAATGATGATGATGTTAAGACTTTTTATTTGGATCTAAACGATTTTTGGAATATGTTTCACATGTTTCCTATTTATAAATTACTTGATGGTACATCAATTGAAGTTCGAGTCTATTTTAATAACAAGATGTTAACTGGAGATGAAAAAGTAACTTATGAATATTTGAAAACTGAGATGTTATTAACTTATATTACGCCATATTCACAAAAAATTGGTGTAGTTGATAGAGCTAAAACTGAAGAATTTATCGAAATATTACCTTATAGCTTTGAAGTTCGTCCATTAACAACTACTACTAATCAAAATCATATTTTATCATTCTTACGAGGTAGACCTGTTGTGTTATTAACGTTTGTTTATCAAACTGAAACTGATATAAATGCTGGAAAATACACTAATTTCTTAGCTGTTAATGAGTTTGGATTAAAGGCTGAAAATAGATATATTGATGGTAATACTAATTTCAGATTCACTGATCAGATGTTTAGAGAAGTTATTTTGTATGATTCTGATATTGAGAATAAGGATCAATTGAGAAATGAAAACTTATATTTCATTAGTTATGCGAATAGTTTATCAAAAGTATTTAGTGAAGATACAATTTTATTTAATGGTTTCAGATATTTCCACGAACAACAACCAAACTTAGAATTAGTTTTCAGTCAAAATCCATCAACAAGTAAGATTATTGTAACTGTTTGGGAGTTAAAATCGATTTATTTGCGTAATGGTGTATTGAGATCAGTGTAAAAAAAATAATTTTATTTTTTTTTGAAATTAATTATATAATTTAATTTTGTAAAAATGAGCAAAGATAACGATAAACCGAAGAAGAAAA
>JAAZKC010000108.1 GCA_012800005.1 Acholeplasmataceae bacterium
TAAATATTTTGAAGCGTCAAACAAAATTGAAAAGATTAAAACATATGATAAAGAAAAAATTGAAGTAATCACAAATGAATGTATTGAAAATAATATTTCATTTGGTGGTAGTGCTGATGTTTTAATCGCGACTATTTTAGTTTATTATTTAAAGAAACAAAATTTATTATAAAAATAACTCTAAATAGCACAAGTAACACATTTAATTTTTAGTATAATAATTAAAAGATGTTGGTTAATTGAGTTGAATAAAATTAAACCACAAGTTTATTTGCATTTTAATTTAAATAGGTTAAAATAAGTATGTCAATCAACATTAAGGTTACTTCTAGATAGCGATTTATTAACATTTTATTGCACTGGGGTTACACCCTAGTTTTATACCTTAATAAATTATTGATGAAATCTAAATCTTCGAATCAACATAAGAGTTACTTCTAATTATTCCAGCTAAAGATCTTATAATTACTCTTATACATTATTCGACCAAGAAAAAAGTAAGTCTTTTCGTTTTTGGTGCGGAAAGACTTCTTATTTTCTTTAAATAAAAAAGGAGATGGCAAGAATGAATAAATTAAACACAGTTAAACAACAAAAAATGTTTGAAATAGGTAAAATACTTATAGGTAAAAACTTATTTTCAAAAGAATTTCAAATTTCTCAAGAAGAAGTTTTGTTTTTTGCGAAAAAACTAGAGAAATACGGATATTCATTATCGCAAAACACCATTAAAAAACTTCAATATTTAGAAGTAGGAGAATTCATTAAAATTACAGCTTTAATTACAACGTTAGTTCTTAAATCAAGAGGAGCTAATTTTGAATATAATATTTTAATGAAAAACTTTGAAGATTTATTTATATCAGGTACCGATGAAGAAATAGCGTTAAACGCAGTTTCAATAAGAATATTAAATACTTTAGATTACCTATCAAAGGGAAAAATTACTATTAAAGAAAGAATTCAAGCAGCGTTTGATAGCGGTAAAGTTGTAGCAAGAAAAATAAACTTAGATTTGATGAATGAAGATGAATATTTATCATTTATCAACTCAAAAATTAGCATGAGAACTAATTTTAGTCTTGCGGACAAAGAATTAATGGAATATTATTTTAAATATGAATATAAAATGGGTGAATTAGAATTTGGGAATAATGAAAATATGATATTTGCCTATAATATTTTATACGAAAACAATCCTAATTTTAATCCTAAATTTAAAACATTCACAAATGCGATTCGTTTTATAAAAAGTTATTATAAAGATACAAATGATTATGACTTTCAAAATTATAATCGTGTAAAATTAAGAAAATTAACCGCAAAAGATAGAAAACGAATTTTAACGATTTTAAATAGTTTTAGAGTAGATGAAAATATTATTTTAGATGCGAAAATGCAAGTGAATTTTTTTAAAAACTTAAATAGAGTCCTCCATGCGTTATCAAATGAAAATAAAAAAAGATATCCAAATGCCTATGAGATCCTAAATACTGTATTTAACGAACCTAATAAATACCAAACTATATATTCTAAAATAGAGGAGTATGTTAGTAATAAAGATGACAATATTTTTTCATTTTTAGAAGATTTCCCAGGTATTTTTATAAAAATGGCAGGAAGGCTTTATAAGATTTTTGATAGTGATAAGGTTATTAATTTATTTGAAAAACTAATACCTGAATTTGAATTAGAACAAGTATTATCTTTAAAAAAATATTTTGAAAATATTTTAAGAGAAAATAGAGTGTTTATTTTTAATGGAAAAGCATTTATAAAAGATAATGATAATTTAGAATACACCATCGAAGATGTTAAGCTTTGGTTAGATAAGATAAATGAAGCATTAGCGGTATTATTAAAACATGAACACGAAGATGAAAAAGTATTTATTGTTTCAAACTTTTTTGATAAAATCGTAACACCAACAGATAATAAAGGACTAACAGATTTATCTGTTTTAACCACAGGCTCTAGAGTTTCATTACCTTTTTCAAATGATTTTCAAATGTTTTGTCATTGGGATCATGGACAAGGCGATGTTGATGTTGACGCATCGGTAATATTTTATGATGAGAATTTTAATTATGTTTCTTCAATTGCCTATCATGAAATGCAAAATAGATATGGAATTCATTCAGGGGATGTAAGATTAAAAAGTCAAGGTGATTCAGAGTTTATTACAATTTATAAAGATAAGTTGGATGACAAAGTCAGTTACATTAGTTTAAATATTAATTTATATTATGCAGATTATGTAAAAACATTTAAAGAATTAAATGAAACCATAGTTGGGATTGGAATTGATATGAAAAATAAGTTTAATCCCCAAAGGGTTGTTTTTTCAACGAACTTTAAAGTAGATACTATGCAGGCGGTACCATTTATTTATGATATTAAAAAAGAGGAATTAATTTTTGCGAACTTCCAAGAATCAGCATATCATCAATTTTGGAGTATGACAGCGGCTAATAATAAGACTAAAATGCAAGCTTTACTTGCGGGTATAATGCAAAAGAAAACAGGTATAAAAAATCTTTTAAAGATATATACTACTGTAAATAACTTTAAAATGTTGAATTTAGATGAAGGAATAGAATACGCCAAAGCATTAGATGAAAATAAAAAAGAAGATATTGTTTTAATTTCATCTGTTAATGAAAATACAAAATTTGACATTGATATTTTTGAAAATTCACTTAAGTTTAACGAATATCAAATATCAGAAATTATCTATGAATTAAAGATTGGCGGATTTAGTAAAAAAACAGAAAAAGAAATAAAAGAAAAAGAAAATGAGGTAACTTCAAACACTGTTAAAGTAGATTTTTTAAAAGAATTACTTAAAGAAGTAATTGATGAGTAACTTCAAACATTAATGAAAAAAGGCTTTATAAAGCCTTTTTCTCTCGAAACTTCAAATATTATTCACATTTAATTTTCTTATATTTATTAATTCCTTCAGTTAATAAATCTCCACCATGTATATCATATGTAACGATTGTAGGAAATTTTAAAACTTCAAAACGGTGAATTGCCTCAGGACCTAATTCAGGGAATGCGACAACTTCACTTTTTTTAATTGATTCACTAATTAATGCAGCAGCTCCACCGGTTGCGGAAAGGTAAACCCCTTTATTAATTAGTGCTTTTTTAACATTCTCACTTCGTGGTCCTTTACCAATTGAAACATTAAAATAAGGTAAAACAACTTCCAAAAATGAATCCATTCTATATGAACTAGTTGGACCAGCTGAACCAATAATTGCCCCAGGTTTTGCTGGTGATGGACCAACATAGAAAATAACATTACTTTCTATTTTAAAAGGGATTTTTTTACCATCATTAATAAGTTCAACTAATTTTTTATGTGCAGCATCTCTACCAGTATAAATAACGCCTGTTAAATAAACTGTATCTCCTGCGTTTAATTTTTTTAATACTTCATTACTTATTGGTGTTTTTATTTCCATAATTAACTCCTAAATTATAATTTGTTTAGATCTAGCGGCATGACATTGAATATTTATCGCAACAGGAAGACTCGCAATATGACATGGAGCAACATTAATCTTAACAGCAAGTGCCGTTACAGTGCCTCCAAATCCCATTGGACCAATACCTAATTTATTAATATCATCTAACCAGTCTTTTTCTAATTTTCTCGCAATAGGATCAATTGATTCATCATTTAAGTCTCTCATTATCGCTTCTTTAGCTAAAAGCGCACATGATTCAAAGTTGCCACCAATACCAATGCCAACGATAATTGGTGGACATGGTTTGCCACCGGCTTCAAAAACAGTTTTTAAAACAAATTTTCTTACCCCTTCAATACCGTCACTTGGTAACATCATTTTAATTTTACTCATATTTTCGCTTCCAGCACCTTTATTAGCTACTTTAATTAGAATTTTATCGCCAGGTACTATTTTAGTATGAAGAATTGCAGGAGTGTTATCGTTGGTATTTACTCTATCGAAAGGATGTCTGACGACTGACTTTCTTAAATAATGATTGACATAAGCTTCTTTAACACCGTCGTTTACTGCCTTAGTTAGATCGCCTTTAAAACAAACTTCTGAACCAATTTTCATCAAAATAACTGCATTTCCAGTATCTTGACAAATAGGCACATTCTTTTTTCTAGCAATTAAGTTATTTTCAATTATTTGTGATAAAACATTTTTACCAATAGGAGATTCTTCCCTTAGTTGAGCAGTTTTTAAAGCATCAAGTAAATCTTCATTTATATTTTGAGCGGAATCAACTAATAAATCTCTTACAGCATCTTTAATCACATTAAGTTTTATAGTACGCATTATCATTCACCTATCCATTTATAGTTTATGATATATGATTTAAATAGTCAAACCAATAAATTTTTTAAAATTTATATATCAATATATTTATATTTCATCAATAACAATAAATGTTATTTTAAAAGTTCAAA
>JAAZKC010000109.1 GCA_012800005.1 Acholeplasmataceae bacterium
AAACAAGTGGCTGAAACAACACTAACGCAAATACTTCACTAAGTGTTAATTCAAATGCGGGGATTAATAAAAAGATAACTGCGATTACGATATTAAGAATAGTTGCGATGATTAACCAAGGAAGACGTTTAGCACTCCTTTTTAGACTAGTATATGACTCATCATGACTAGGTAAGAAAGCAAACTTTTTATATAGCTCATCGTAATTATTTATTAATTGTTCTAAGACGTCATCTGCGGTAATAATTCCAAGTAAATAACCTTGATGATCAATTACTGGTAAAGATGTAATATCATAGTTTTTAACAATTAAAATGGCTTCTTTAATTGTATTATCATTGTATGAAAAATGATAATCACGAACCATTATTTTTTTAATTGAATCATTAGCTCTTGCGACTATTAAGTCTTTTAATGGTAAAACTCCTACTAGTTTTTTTTCTTCATCAATAATATAAATATTATCAATAAAGTCCGTTTCTTTAACATTTTTAAAAATGTAGGAGGTGGCTTCTTTAATAGTGCTATTGATACTAATAGTTAAATACTCAGTTATCATAATTGATGGAGCTAAATCATTAGAATAAATTAATAAATCTTTAATGATATTGGCTTTATCTTCTCTAACAAATGATAATATTTCATCTTGTTTATCTTTTTCATAGAAGGAAACAAATTCTTTAAGTTCGTCTACTTCTAAATTATCTAAAACACGTTTTTTCGTAATATTATCAAGTTCTAAAAAAACTTCTTTTTGTTGGTATTCTGTTAATCTAGAAAAAACCTCACTAGCTTTTTTATCACTAATTAAATCAATTATGCGCTTTTGTTCGGTAACTTCTAAATCATGAAAAACCTCTGCGATATCGTAGGCTTGAATATTTTTTAATTCTTTTTCTAATAAATTATCATTTTTTCTAAAATCTAATTTAATCATATCATTCCAACCCCCTTTAAGATTATTGCGGCAAGGCCAAAATAAACAAGTGTTGAAAAGAGGTCAATAATTGTCGTAATTAAAGGACCGCTTGCGACAGCTGGATCTAGTTTAATTGATTTAAATATATGTGGTATCGCTATTGCTAATAAGCTAACTACCGCTACTACTATAGTAAGTGAGCCTGCGATTATACTAGAAAATATTAAAGCTGTTTGTAAGTTAGTAAAACTACTAGCCCCACTTGGAAGTCCTGTTTGAGTAAAATAAACAAAGATAAAGGAAATTATAAATGTTATTAATCCTAAAAGTACGCTAGTAATTAAATTTGAGGCAAACTCTTTTTTAATTTCACTTCTTTTCATCTTTCCTTCATCTGAAATTGACTTTAAAGCGACAGCTAATGTTTGCGTTGCCACATTACCTGGGGAGTCCAACATTAAAGGTTGAAAAAATGCGAGTATTGTAACTCCACTAATACTTCCAATCATTATATCTGTAAAAGACATTAAAGGAATAGAAATTATAAGTAATACTAATAACCAAGGTAATCTTCTTAACGCTGTTTTAAGCCAGTTTTCAGCCTTTTTTGTAGCTGGTAAGGCAGCTAACTTTTCAAAGTCTTCTTCTGCTTCAAAAGTTGCGACATCGATAATATCATCTAATGTTAAAATTCCTAATAATTTATTATCATCACTTACTACTGGAAGTTCATATAACTCATAGTTTTTCATATCATGAACGGCTTCAGTTACTGGCGAATTATCAGTAACACTAGGAATATTTTCCATTATTTCACTTACTAATTTAGGGCTTCTCGCTTTTATGAGTGTTTTTAAACTTACTGCACCTAAGTAATTATCCTCTTCATCTTTAACAAAAAGCAAGTTAATACTTTCTGCCTCTGGAGCTTGTTTGATTAAACTACTTGACGCTTCTTTAACATCCATATTAGGTCTTATAAAAATATAATCAGTTAACAGATATGCACCAACTAAATCATCATCATAAGTGATAAATTTAGAGATATCTTCTTTTTCTTCTAAAGTTTCAATGATTTCATCTCTTAAATCATCATCTTCATATTCTAATAAGATATCAACAGTATCATCTACATTCATCTCATCAAAAATTGAAGTTTGCGTCTTTTTGTCAAATTCTTCTAAAATATCCGCAGCAATCTCAGGCTCTAAATACGCTACTACTTCCGCTAACCGTTCTGTTGATAATAAGTTATAAAGTTCTTTACGTTCTAGTGGCGTTAACTCCAGTAATTCTTTAGCGATATCATAAGCATGCATCTTATTAACTTTTTCTTGAAAGTCTTTTTTATTAAGTTTTAAAGACAATAGTTTTTTAATCATTTTTTTCAACTCCTTTCTGTTTCTTTTTTGACGTTTCCTTGACAATTCCCAGTCCATTATACCCCACAAACCTAAAAAAAAGAACTAATCTTTAATTTAATTAGTTCTTTTAACACTTTTTCTCTATTTTAGGCTGTAGATAAGCTTTTTATTAAACCTTTAATGTTTTTAAATAATCTTTTATTTCATTTGAGATTTTTCTTGATTCAATGGCTTTTTGAATGGTTTTATTTTGGATGAATTTATCTAGGTTTTGATTTTCTAAATATTTAATAGTTTTATCATAATTGACATATAATGCTTCTGCTAAAGTCCAAGATATCATCATATTAATATAGTATTTATCACTTTTAATACTTGTGACAACATCTAAATATTTATCTATATTTGGTTTTTTCAAATAGTTTTTCATAATCATATAAACACCAAATCTAGTAGTATATTCATGATTAGAATTTAGCCAAATTAAGATGTGATTATAAAAGTCATTTAAGTTTTTATTTGTTATTTTAGGGATAAGCGTATCACAAGTAGCCCAATTATTAATATATGGTAAAAAGGCGTTAATATGCGTTATTAGTTTATCATATTCCCTTTTTTGTGATAATAATATTGAATGAATTTGATATTGTTCATAATATTTATGAGGTAATTTATTTAAATACTCTTCTTCTTTTTTATTTTTAATTATTTCTTTGGCAATATACTTTAAAACTGGCGTTCTAACTCCAATAATAATGCCTTTATCTAGATTAGGAATTAATTTTGAGATAAAGTTCTTATATTCAATATCTTTATTTTTAATTAAATAATTTATTAATTCTTTTTTCATTATTTTAGGGTGTTTTCAAACTTATGAATGTATTTATGTTCCGCAATGACGATAATTGTATCATTTGCGAAAATCTCTGTATCAGCACGCGGATTTAAAGTACGGCCATTTCTAATTATTAATAAAATATTAACATTATATTTATTTCTTGAATCTAGGTCAATTAATTTTTTTGTTTGATAAGTAGGGCTTATCTTTAATTCATAAACCCCATAATCTTTAGTAATATCATAATAGTCTAAAACACTATCACTAATTAATTTTCTTGCGAGACGTCTTCCCGCACTTTGTTCAGAGTTAATAATGTCTGTAGCACCAACACGACTAGCTACTTTTGCATGATATTCATTTTCTACTTTAACAGTTATTTTAGGAACTTGCATTTCAGATAAAATCATCGTTGTTAAAATTGAGTTTTCCACATTGCCAGGAATACTCACAATTGCGTGATCAACGTGATTAGCACCAATTTCTTTTAAAACTTGTTCATTAGTTGAATCACCAATTATCGCGTCAGTTGCGAACTGAGCAACCTTATCTACCGCTTCTTTTTTTATATCTAAACAAATCACATCAAACCCTAGGTTTGTCAACTCTTCACTTACTGTAATGCCAAACCTATCAAGACCGATAACTAAGAAAGTTTTTTTCATAAACTTTAACACCTCTTTTAAAAAAAGCATAACACATAGTTTAACAAAAAACAATAAAATGATATAATATTTCATAGGTGATATTGATGAATGAACAAAACAAAAATACTAATCTTAATAACAACACTAATAATAAAAGTGTTTTAGGAGAAAATGAAAAGAAAGAATATACCTTTGATGATTTATTTGAAAATAAAACTGCTTCAGTAGAAGCACCTAGTGTTGGTGAGTATTCTACTGGTAGAAGTTGGCTTATTATTGGGCTTTATTTTATCATTTTTGTTTTCTTTGCGACACTTGTTCAAATTGTTTTAATAACTATTCCTGGAATGACTGAGGAATATAATTCTACTGAAGGCATTGTTAGATATTTAGAAAAAAATAAAGGTGTTAGTTACGCTTCTATTAATGACTATGATCTTTTAGAAGATAAAGGAAACATACAAGTTTTGGACCGTGGAGGATACTATTATTTACTGTTTAGTAATGATATTTTCTCAGAAGATCAAGTATTTGATGAAGCATTCATTAGAGAAATCTTTAAAGAAGGTAAATTTGTTTTAGATGAAATTGAAATTGAGAGAATAGAAAATGGTGGCGACAAGGAAAAAATCAAAGAATGGTTAGTTTTTGATGGAGAAGATTTTGAACCTACTTTTGATTTAAAAATAGATGACTTCTTTGGGTTTACTAAAGAAGCGGGAATCATTTCTAATTTTATAGTTTATGTGGCGGGAATTATTGTTTTAGTTGTCTTAAGCGTTCAAGTTTTAAAAACTGACTTTAAAGTTCTTAATAAAAAATTTCTTCCTATCTTATCGATGTTAGGAATGGGTTATTTATTTATGATTGGAGGAAATATCGTTAGTGGATTTTTAAGTGAAATTCTTTCTAATTTATTAGACTATCAAGCCGATACTTCTGTTAATCAAGAAATGATTAATCAGATGCTTACCTCAAACTTAGCACCTTTAATGATTTTTACAATTCTTGTTGGAGCACCAATTGTTGAAGAATTAGTCTTTAGAAAAGCCTTTTTCTCGCTAATAAAAAACCAGTGGGTTGCACTGGTTGTAAGTAGTTTAGTATTTAGTTTAATACATATTGTTGGAGAAACAACATTTGCCGGATTTATAATTAATTTAATTGTATATGGGGCAAGTGGTGCGGCATTAGGGTTTGTCTATATTTACTATAAAAGAAATATCTATGCTCCTATTTTCGTTCACGCACTGTCTAACTTAATTTCAGTACTTGTGTTTTATTTGTTTCCAAATTTAGTCTAAGAGTAAAAGAATTTCTTTGTTTTGATCGCGCCTTGCGTAATCATAAGCGTATAATAAATATTCGTCTTTAATATCGTTAGTACCTAAATATTTTAAATATCTAACTTTATCATAATCCGTTTTTACCACTGCGTGGCGAAGCGGATTTTTTTCAATATTTTTAATATATAAAGAAGATTCTTCATGCGAAGTTAAAAATTCTACTACTTCTAAAAAACCGTTTCTTAAAGCGATATCTAATAAGGTTTCACCATATTTATT
>JAAZKC010000110.1 GCA_012800005.1 Acholeplasmataceae bacterium
CATCACTATTTTTTCTATAAAAATAATCAGGGGCTATAATTTGAAAGTGTGAACCTTCAATTTCATAAGTGTGATTAAAAACAACGTCTAAAACAACTCTAATTCCTTTTTCATGAAACGCCATAACAAGCTCTTTAAACTCAGTAACTTTTTTACCACCATCAAATGGATTAGTTGAATAAGCACCTTCTAAAGAATTAAAGTTTTTAGTCATATAACCCCAGTTATAACCATTTTGTTTCATATATTCTTTATCATCTAGTCTAGTTTCATCTGTGGTGTCACTATCCATTACTGGAAGTAAATGAACCGCATTAACCCCTAATTCACTAATATGATCTAAACCAGTTTTAACAGTAATATTATCTTTAGTATAGGTTGTGTTTGAAATAGTTAAACCTAAAAATGTACCTCTCATTTCTTCTGGACCGTTCCAAGAAGGGTGGGTTGTTAAATCTTTAATATGTGTTTCATATAAAATATAATCGGTATAATTTTTAATTGTATCAGGTCTTGTATTATAAACCCAACCACTTGGGTTTAACTCTTCAAAAGAAACAATCATTCCCCTTTCACCATTGGGGCCAACTGACTTTGCATAAGGGTCGACAAAACGCTCTTTTTCGCCATTTGCCACACTTTCATATAGATAGTATTTACCGTGTAGGTCATCATTAACTGTTGTCATAAAGACTCCTTTATCACCACGAGTCATTTTTACAACCTTATAAGCGCCACGTTCGAGCTTGACATTACCTTCACTATCATATTTATTGTGAGGATTATTATAAAGTAATAATGTCATTTCCTCAGCGTGAGGACTCCATACTTTAAAAGTTGTTTTATCTTTAGTATAAATAGCACCTAACTCTCCATCATAATGATAAATACTTTCAAATAAAGGATTTTCATATAATCCGGATAAAGAAACTTTCATTGAATCATTACCATCACTAAATAAAACATCAACATAATAATGCTTAGAAATATCTACATCAAGGCCACTCATATCAATGGTGAAATTTTGGCTTGTAGGAATACCTTCAGTAATTTTAGTATCACCCTCATAAACTTCATAACTTAGGGGTGTTTCACTAGTTTCCACTTTAATATCAAAGTTATTTAAAAAGCAAGCATCAAAAACAACATTTTTAATGTGAACATCTTCAAAACGATAGAAAAATTCCGTTGTCGCTTGGACAAACCAAACTTCTAAAATACCATCTTTAACTCCACCAACCGTAATAATTTCATTAGTTTCGGAATCAATTATTTCTTGTGGCTCAAAACTAATAAATCTATCTCCGCCTGGTTCACGTTTAACGCTATCCCAACCTCGGTCGTCTTTAATAATTATTCCTGCCTCAATCATTCCTTGATATTCAGGAATAGTTAAGTCAACTTCTAAAATTAACCAGTTTTCCATTTCTGGATTTGGATCTTCTATAAATGGATGATCAAATTTATACTCCGTTTCTACTGGAAGGTGTTGCCAAATCCAAGCATAATGATTACCACCAGCGCCACCGTCATAACGGTAATAATGAATAATGAGTTTTGTTGCTTCATTTGCGTAAATTAAACTTACAAAAAACAAATTTAATAATAATATTAAAATAATTGAAAAAAACTTTTTCATAGAATCCTCCAAATAATTTGTATATGTTATATTCTAACATATAAATATAAAAAAAGTTTAAATAAATGGTATTTGACCGTTTACATGTTATAAATTTC
>JAAZKC010000111.1 GCA_012800005.1 Acholeplasmataceae bacterium
ATTGTATTAAATACTTAAAAATAGTATAATAATACGGAATGGAAGTTGATAATATGCAAAAAAATAGAAAATCAAAAGAAAAAGAAGTAAAAAAACAAGTCGCACCATCTAAATCTGGTGTTAGACGCGGAGAACAAGAAGAATCAAAAGTAGCGAAAATTTTAATTAACGTTGGCGTTACAGTTTTAATTGCGTTAGTGATTGCGTTAGTTGTGGCGTTAATCGTAGTTAGTGTAAAAAACAAAAAACCTAAAGAAAGTCCATTAAAAGACTTACCACACGTTGTATATACTGATGTTGTTAGTGTTGTTGTTGATCATGAGTTAGCAGCATTAAATGAAAACGAGCATACTAGAGCGGCTTATAATGAACTAATTAAATCAACATCTTATATTATTTTTTATCGTGAAGAGGATTTAAAAAATACTGAGTTTGTTGAAGCAGTCAAAGCTTTAAGTTCTGACTCGGTTGGTGTTGTTTTCTTTAACTTATCATTAGATGATACAATCTTAGGGGCTGAAGATACGGTTTTACCTTCAATTGATTATTCAGATCCAAAATTATTACCATTTGTCATTAAGATTACTGAATCTCAAAGTGTATTTACTTTCACTGGGACAATGGAAGATGTCTTGAAATTAATTAAATAAGAAATTTAAAGCCGGGAAACCGGCTTTGATTATGTCTATAATTAATTGAATTTATACCATATAAATGGTATAATTGTCATGTATTGTAAAAGTATTAGAAAGGTATTGTGATTGTATGAATGAACAAGTATTAAGAGAAGTTAGTGAATCATTAAAAATTAGTTTGAAACAAATAAATGTTGTTTTACAACTATTAGATGAAGGAAATACTATTCCTTTTATTGCGAGATATCGTAAAGAAGCAACTGGAGGCTTAGATGAAGAACAAATCCAGGCGATTCATAAAGAATGGGAATATGCTAACAATTTATATAACCGTAAGGAAGATGTGATTAGATTAATTGATGAGCGTGGGATGTTAACTCCTGATTTAAAAGATCAAATTTTAAAAGCTGAAAAATTAGTCGATGTTGAAGACTTATATCGTCCTTATAAAGAAAAGAAGAAAACTAAAGCTACAGAAGCGATCGCAAAAGGTTTGGAGCCATTAGCGGTGTGGATGTTAACTTTCCCAACGACAAGTGTTGAGGAAGAAGCCAAAAAATATATTACTGAAGAAGTACCAACAGTCGCAGAAGCTATCGAAGGAGCTAAATTTATTATTGCTGAACAAGTCAGTGATGAAGCTGAATATCGCAAAGTTTTACGTGATATGTTAAGAGACCACGGTAATATTGTTTCTAATGTGAGAAAGAACGCTGAAGATGAAAGAAAAACTTACGAAATTTATTATGATTATGAAGAACCAGTTTCAAAAATTAAACCACATCGTACTTTAGCGATTAACCGTGCTGAAAAGGAAAAAGTTATTACAGTTAAAGTTGATATTGAACGACAAATGATGATTGAGTATTTAAACGCTCAAGTTATTAAAAAAGAAAATTCAACAGCAACTCCGTTTATCAAAGAAGCAATTGATGATTCATTAAAACGTTTAATTTTCCCGAGTTTAGAACGTGAAATTAGAAATGAATTAACTGAGGCTGGAGAAGATCAAGCAATTGAAATTTTCTCAATGAATTTACATAACTTACTCTTACAACCACCACTTCAAGGGCGAGTTATTTTAGGGGTTGACCCTGCATATCGAACTGGTTGTAAGTTAGCGGTAGTTAATAAACAAGGTAAAGTTTTAGCGGTAGATACAATCTTTCCTCACGTCTTCGGTAACGAAAGAAGAATGGAAGCCGCAAGAAAAGTTTTCCAATTAGTAACTAAACATAAAGTTGAATTAATCGCTATCGGTAATGGAACAGCATCAAGAGAAACCGAAGAGTTTATTGCTGATGTTATTAAAGCTACCGGACTAAAAGCTCAATATGTAATTGTTAATGAAGCAGGAGCTTCAGTCTATTCTGCAAGTGATTTAGCGAGAGAAGAATTTCCGGATTTAGAAGTTGAACAACGTTCAGCTGCTTCAATTGCCCGTAGACTTCAAGACCCATTATCAGAACTAGTTAAGATTGATCCTAAATCAATTGGAGTTGGTCAATACCAACACGACGTAACTCCTAAGAAGTTAAATGATCAATTAAACTTCGTTGTAACTCAAGCGGTTAACTCCGTTGGAGTGGACGTTAATACAGCCTCAAAAGCACTGCTTGTGTATGTCTCGGGATTAACGAAACGTACTGCTGATAGCATTGTTGAAACAAGACATAAAATTGGCCGTTATAATAATCGCGAAGAATTATTGAAAGTGCCTTATTTAGGCGAAAAATCATATGAGCAAGCCGTTGGATTCTTACGAATTCGAGACGGAGAAGAAGCTCTTGATATGACATCAATTCACCCTGAAAGTTATGAAGTTGCAAAGGAAATCATGAGAAGATTTAATATTACAGGTGATATGTTTGGTAAACCAGAAATTGAATTGTTACTCCATAACGTTAATCGTAATAATTTAGCCAAAGAATTAAATGTTGACCGCTACACACTTGATGATATTTTAGATTCATTTGTCGCACCACTCCGTGACCCACGTGATGAGTTTCCACAACCAATACTAAAATCAGGTGTCTTATCACTTGATGACTTACATGAAGGAATGGAACTTCAAGGTACAGTTCGAAACGTCGTTGACTTTGGTGCATTTATTGATGTTGGCCTACATGAAGACGGGTTATTACATATTTCTAAAATGAGAAAATCATATGTTAAACATCCATCTGATGTAGTTGCAGTTGGCGATATTGTTAAAGTATATGTCTTAAGTGTTGATAAACAAAGACAAAAAGTAGCTTTAACAATGATTAAAAATTGACAAAACTATAAAAATAAGTTATATTATAAAGGCGTACATAGAGTACGCCACTCGGAGGAA
>JAAZKC010000112.1 GCA_012800005.1 Acholeplasmataceae bacterium
ATTGGATTACCTAACCCAACACAAATGTATTTAGATGGTGAATGGAGTTGGAGTACATTTAAAGCATGGGCATTACAAGCTAAAACAGCATTAGCCGCTGATGAAGCTGTATTAGGTGGATATCCTGGTATTTTATCAGAAAACTTACTTCCACTTAATGGTGCGGATTTCCTTGATGAAGATAGAGGAAGAATTTTATTCCATAGTGATGCAGCAATGGAAACATACGCATTCGTTAAAGAACTATACGATGCACAACTATTTGAAGCTTCTCCAGCATATGACGCAGGAAGTGTTGAGTGGAAGACTGGTAAAGTTATTTTCCATCCAGGTGAGTTCTGGTTCGTTAATGCTGATAATAGATGGAAGGGTAATTTAAACTTTGAACTTGGATTTGTTCCATATCCAATGAGTGATGCTTATAAGGCAACTGGTAAACCATATCGTTCACCAGTTCAAGGACCATCATTACCTGTTATGGCAGGGGGAATGACTCAAGAAAGAAAAGAGTTAGTCTTTAAAGTTTGGTGGGATATGCAAAGACGCATACCAAAAGAACAAGCACAAGCAGAATATAGAATTTTATTAGAATCTCGCTTTGAAAAAACTATTTATGTTGATGCGTTCTTAAGTATTAGTGATTGTGCGTATAGAACTGTAATTGACGGTCTTGGAATTAGTAAATGGAGTACAGGTAGCTATCTAGCAGCAACAAACGTTGGTATTAGAGAAGGTACTTATGACACTCTAATTAGAGAAATTTTACCAGCATACCAAGATGCATTAAGAAGATATTTAGAAGCGTAATAATATAAAGACCATACCCCCTTTTCTAAGTGGGAAAGGGGGTATTTCTTTTATAATTTAGGAGGGATATTTTGAAAAAATTTGTCATAGTATTATTATCATTAGTAGGAATACTTTTTATTTACGCTATTGTTGAGGCAATAGTAATTTCAGTAGATAAAAATACTTTAAAATATAACATTAATACATCGGAGCATGTCAACTTAGAAAAGTTTGAGGCACACTCTGATTATCATAATTATGTTAATCAATTTTCTTTAAATTATCCTAATGAAGCCATTAGTATTGACCTATCAAGTTATACTGATAGTAAAGATGTTACATATTTAGGAGCCCATTTAGGTGAAAATAGCGTTATTGAAACTTTAGAATCAAGTTTTGTTACGTATGAAGTTGATATAAATGAGGCGGGTTTTTACCGCATTTTAATTACGTATTATCCAGAAACTGAACATTCAACAAGTGCTAATATTGAGCGGGGAATTAAAATAAACGGTGAATATCCGTTTTTAGGTTCTGAAAACGTTACGTTCTTACGTATTTGGGGTTCAAAAGAAGCAATAAAGAAAGATATTTATGGTAATGATATTAGGCCAAGCCAAATTGAATTACCAAAATGGACTAAATCATATATTAAAGATAACTCAGGATATATTACTGAGCCATATTTATTTTATTTTAGAAAAGGAATAAATGAAATTACTCTAAATTCAATTAGAGAAGGAATGTTAATAGGGGATATTACTTTAGATCCTGTTAAAGAATTAAAGACTTATGAAGAAATTAAAGCCACTTATGAAGCAAATGGTTATAAAGCAGTTAATGAAAAAGTTCACCTAGAAGCTGAACATGCTTTATATACAACATCACCAACACTTTATCCATTAAATGATCGCACAAGTTCTAAGACAAGCACATCTAGTCCTGGAAAGATTATTTTAAATAGTATTGGTGGCGATAACTGGCGCGTTAATGGAAATAAGATTGCGTGGGAATTTACTGTTCCTACATCAGGTCTGTATGAAATATCAATGCGCGTGAAACAAAATCTCGCTAAAGGGATGACTGTTTCAAGAAATATTTATCTCGATGATGAGATACCTTTTAAAGAATTAGAAAACTATGAGTTTAAACAATCTGGTGATTGGCGATTACAAACATTAGGAACTAAAAAAGAAGGTTACCTATTTTACTTAGAAGAAGGTAAACATGAACTTGCGATGGAGACAAGTTTAGGTAATTATGGTATTTTACTTTCTGAAATTAACAATTCGATTGTTAAACTCAATACTATATATCGTGAAATTATTGTCTTCACTGGTGCTGAACCTGATGAACATAGAGACTATCAACTACATTTAAGAATGCCTGATTTAGTAGATAGGCTAAAAGAAGAAAGAAAAATGCTTGTAGATATTCGCCAAGCATTAATCGATTTATCTGGTTCTAAGAGTGAAAAGACTGGTATTTTAGATACATTTATTTTACAACTTAATGATTTTATTAAAAAGCCTTCATCAATTCATAAGAAATTAGCCTCTTTTGAAAGTAATGTTGCTTCCTTAGGTACATTAATGACACTACTAGATCAACAACCATTAGAGATTGATTATTTTGTTATTCATGGAAGTGGTGTGGAATTAAAAAGAGCTAAAGAAAATAAATTTGAAGGTGCGTGGTATTCAATAAGAAGGTTTATTGCTTCATTTACTACAAACTATGCAGCAGTAGGTAAAACATCAACTGAGGCAACAGAAACAATAGAAGTTTGGATTACAATGGGGCAAGACCAAACAAATATTTTAAGAAAATTAATTGATGAATCATTTACACCAAATAAAGGTATTCAAGTTGACTTAAAATTGGTAAGTGGGGCAGCACTGTTGCCGGCAACACTATCAGGTGTAGGACCGGATGTGTCAATTGGGGTTGGTGGATCTGTTCCTGTTAACTATGCGATGCGTGGTGCGGCAGCGGATTTAACTAAATTTCCAGATTATGAAGAAGTTGTTAGTCAGTTTCATGAAAGTGCGATTGTACCATTTACATATCAAGGTGGAGTTTATGCGATGCCTGAAACTCAAACATTCTTAATGATGTTCTATAGAACGGATATTTTTGAGGATTATGGCTTTGCTGTACCAAATACATGGGATGATGTAATTGCGTTAATTCCAAACTTACAAAAATATAACTTAGACTTTTACTTACCTATTCCAGCGAGCCAAGCGGGAATGATGAACTTACCTCCAAACCCAATATTTTCAACGCTTTTCTATCAACATGATGGTAATTTTTACTTAAAAGATGGAAAAGAATCAGGATTTAATGAAGGTGAAGGACCAGAAGTGTTTAAGTTTTGGACAGAGTTTTATACGGATTACTCATTTCCTTTAACCGCAAACTTCCCTAATAGATTTAGAAGTGGACAAATGCCAATAGGAATTACTTATTATAATTTATATAATACACTAGCGGTATTCGCTCCAGAGATTAGAGGTAGATGGGATTTTGATTTAGTTCCAGGTACTAAATATATTGATGAACATGGTAATACTCAAATTAGAAGAGAAACTGTTGCTTCATCAAGTGGAATAATGATGTTAGAACAATCTAAGAAAAAAGAAGCATCGTGGGAGTTTATTAAATGGTGGACCGGCACAGAAACACAAGTCAGATTTGGAAGAGAACTAGAAGGAATCTTAGGTGCCGCTGCGCGTCATCCAACCGCAAATATCGCTGCGATGCAACAGCTACCTTGGCGCGTTAGTGAAAGAGATAAGTTAAATGAACAATGGATTTGGACAAGAGGAATTCCAGAAACTCCAGGTTCATATATGACTGGAAGACACTTAGATAACGCATTTAGAAGAGTAATCAATGATAATGCTAATCCAAGAGAAACGATTTATGACTATGTTTTAATTATTAATCGTGAGCTTGAAACGAAGCGAAAAGAGTTTGGCTTAGATTAAGGGGGCTATATGGAAACAATAAAGGTAAGAAATAAAAGACAACAACTTTGGTTTGATATTAAACAAAGTAAACACTTATATGTCTTAATGGCTCCATTTGCGATATTATTTTTCACATTTACAATTATTCCGGTATTTATGAGTATTGGGATCTCTTTTACAAACTACAATATGTTACAAACACCAAAATTTATTGGTTTAACTAACTATATGAAGTTATTATTAGAAGATGATGTCTTTATTATCGCAATTAAAAATACACTTATTTTAGCCGTAGTTACAGGACCTGTAAGTTATTTACTGGCGTTCGTATTCGCATGGTTAATTAATGAATTACCAAAATATCTAAGAGCATTTATGACTTTAGTCTTTTATGCTCCATCAATTAGTGGAAATGCTTATTTAATGTGGTTAATTATTTTCTCTGGTGATGCGCACGGATATTTAAATGGATTTTTACTTAAATATGGATTTATAAGCCAACCGATGCAGTGGCTTCAAAATCCAGATACAATACTTCCTGTGGTTATTATAGTTCAGCTTTGGTTAGGGTTAGGAGTTTCTTTCTTAGCTTTCTCAGCGGGACTTAAAAACGTTGATAAAACACTTTATGAAGCTGCGGCTATTGATGGGGTTAGAAATAGATGGCAAGAGTTATGGCACATTACTCTTCCATCAATGAAACCACAATTATTATTTGGCGCGGTGATGCAAATTACTACAAGTTTATCAATCGCAGAAGTATCAATGCAACTAGTGGGGTTTCCATCAATTCAGTATGCTGGACATACAATAGTAACGCACTTAATAGACTATGGAACTGTAAGGTTTGATTTAGGTTATGCAAGTGCGATTGCGACAATACTATTTTTACTAATGATTGGAACAAACCTTTTAGTTAGAAAAATTTTAAGAAGGGTGGGTGATTAATGTGTATCTACATAAAGAAACAATTGTTGAGATAGAAAAACCTAATCCAATTAAACGTCTTTTAACTAAAAAACGTCAACTAAATAGAACTATTTGGGGAGATTTAGGATTATTTATCTTATTATTAGGCTTCGGGTTTTTCAGTGCTTATCCTTTAATTATGACAGTGTCTAACTCCTTTAAACCGTTAGACGAGTTATTTTTATTCCCACCAAAATTACTACCAAGAAATATTACTTTTGGTAACTTTAAAGATTTATTTGAACTAATCGGTAATTCATGGGTACCATTTTCAAGATATTTCTTTAACACAATCTTTATTACAGTATTAGGTACTGCAGGACACGTTCTTTTTGCGAGTATGTGTGCATATCCACTTGCAAAGTATAAGTTTCCTGGAAAAACATTATTTTTCTCATTAGTTGTTTACTCACTAATGTTTACACCACATGTAACAAGTATTCCTAACTATATTATTATTACTAAATTAGGATTAATTGATACATTTTTAGCTGTGGTTTTACCGGCAATCGCAAGCAGTTTAGGTTTATACTTAATGAAACAGTTTATGGAACAAATTCCAGATGAACTAATTGAAAGTGCGAAGATTGATGGTGCCTCAGAATATAGAATATACCTTCAAATTGTAATGCCGCTTGTAAAACCGGCTTGGGTAACTTTAATTATCTTACTATTCCAAAGATTATGGACTAGCACAGGAGGATCATTTATTTTCTCAGAAGAGAAAAAACCTCTTTCCTATGCCTTAATTCAAATTGCCCAAGGTTCAGTTGAACGTGCCGGAACGATTGCGGCAGTAGCGTTTATTATGATGATTGTCCCTGTGACGTTCTTTATTATTAGCCAGTCTAAGATTTTAGAAACGTTCACAACCTCAGGTATGAAGTAGGTGATTATATGAAGAAGAAACTTACAATATTTTTACTACTAATTTTAATACCGTTTTTAATGGGCAGCAGTTATAATTACTCATTTTATAATGAAGTTGTTTATTCAGTACCAGGAATGGCTTTTAGTCATTACTTTAATGAGCAAATTTTAGGAGTGAAATTTTCTAAACCAGAATACTTCGTTGTTTATGAAGATAATATTTACCTAATTGATTCAGGAAATAGTAGTTTATATGTAATAGATGATAAGTTTGAGATGAAAGCGGGACCAATAGATAAGTTTAAGATTCATCCAGACCATGCTGATAAGGCAATCTTTGCGACAGAAACAGTGTTAATTGAAGAAGAAAAATATATTACACTTAAAAGTCCGGAAGGATTAGAAGTAGCGTTTGGGCATATTTATATTGCGGATACTTTAAATAGAAGAATTGTGAAGATGACGCTTGATTATCAAGTTGTGGATATTTTTAAAGATCCTAAAGATCCGGTCTTTAAAGATATGGATGAATATGCGGCACAAGAAGAAAGAAGAATTCTTCATGAAGAAACTCAAAGTACACTTCCAGAAGAAGAAAGAACTCCTTTTAATGAAGAAGAAGTTCCGGGAGTATTATTTTCACCTTCAAAAATTACAGTTGATAATACAGAAAGAATGTATGTGATTGCGAAAAATGTTTTTGAAGGAATTGTTGAGTTGTCTCCAAATGGTGAATTTAATAGGTTTACTGGGGTTAACCCACTTAAATTATCACCAGCGGAAATATTTAGACGTTCATTAATGAGTGAGTCACAAAAGAAAAAATTAAGAACGTTTTTACCTACTACATTTACATCTGTAAGAATGGGTGATGGGAACTTTATTTATGCAACCGCAAGAGCAAGTACCAATAACTATCAAAATATGATTCAGTTAATTAACCCTAAAGGATTAGATGTTATTAAGAAAAATGGTTATCATGTGCCAATGGGTGATGTTCAGTTTCCTCAAAATATGAATAACCACGCTATTCACGGTCCAAGTGAACTTGTGGATATTGATTATACAGAAGGTGGTATTTATAGTGTTTTAGATAGAAAACGTTCAAGAATATTTACCTATGATGTTGAAGGAAATTTGCTTTATATTACTGGTTCTGAAGGTAATCAAAGTGATAAATTCTCTTCAGGCGTCAGCATCGGATATTTAAAAGATCAAATAATTGTCCTAGACCAAAACAGTAAAACATTTATTGTTTATAAACCATCTAGTTTTGGTGAACTAGTTAATGAGGCTGTGAGATTAGAGTATGAAGGTGATTATGAAGCATCAAAATTAGTTTGGGAAGAAATCGTAAGATTAAACGTTAACTATGAGATTGCTTATGGTGGTATTGGAAGATACCACTTAAGAGAAGGCAACTTTAAAGAAGCAGTAGAGTACTTTAAATTAGGGCACTTTAATTACTATTATTCTAAAGCTTATCAAAACTACCGTAATGATATTTTAAGAAAGAACTTTGGTTGGATTTTTGGTGGAGTTTTATTAATTGGAGCCTTATTTATTGGAAGGGCAATCTATAAGAAATATAAAGGGGGAACTCGTGATGAAGACTAAAATTAAGAATTTTTATCAAAACGGGATGAAACCTAAACTTAAAACGTTTTATCATGATGTCTTTAAGTTCCCTAGTTATTTAATATTTCATCCTTTTGATGGCTTTTATGAACTAAAAAGAGAAAAGAAGGGTAAAGTTTGGGTTGGATTTTTATTTGTGATATTATTCATTTTATTTAGAATTCATCAATATTTAAATGAAAGTATCATTATTAATAGTAGAAACCCAAATAACCTAAACACAATGACAGAAATTTTAACTGTTACTTTAGTTTTAGCGATGTTTGTGTTAGGTAACTGGAGTATCACAACACTTCTTGAAGGAAAAGGAAAACTAAAAGACATTTTCTTAGTAACTTCATATGCCTTATTTCCGATTGTTATAATTGGTTTTCCAGCAGTGTGGATTTCTAACTATTTAACAATGGAAGAAATGGGACTTTATACACTTGTGATGGGAATAAGCTATGGAATTGCGGGATGGATGTTGTTTTTAGGGATTTTAAATATCCATGAATATGGCTTATTTAAGACAATAATAACGTTTATTTTAACAATAGTAGCGATGGCTTTCTTAGCCTTCTTAGGTTTACTATTCTTTGATGTTATTCAAAAAGTGATTGCGTTTATCGCATCAATATATGATGAATTGAGGTTGCGACAATGAGTAAAAGAAAGATTATAACATTATCAGTTATCGCTACCTTAGCGATTATTCTAATGATTTATTTATTCGCCTTTAAATTAAAACCAGCTAAGAAATTTGAACCAAATGATTTAATTTCTTTTGAAGAAGAAGGTTTTATTGATGCAAAGCTGTTATCTAATACTAATAAATTAGTTGCATACAATAGTTCTTTTGAACTTTATTTAGATGAAACTACTAGTTATTTTTCTGTTTTAGATAAAGCTACTGGAGAAGTTATTAGAAGTAATCCAAATGTTAGAGATCCACGTCAACCTTTAGGAATTAATGTTGATTTAGATTGGTTAACTCCAAGAGTAATTGAAGAATCTTATAGGCATACTCAATATCAACTTAATTTGCCAGAAGAAGGGCCAAATGGATCAGTAATAACTTATGAAAGTAGTGATTTAACAGTTATTGATTCTACATTTAAAGTAATTCCAAATTCAGAGGAAGAAAAAACTGTAACACTAACAGCTAATTTTAATACACCTTTACATACAGCAACTGCGACATATAATGTTAAGGTTGGTATTTTTGGAGCGATTAAAGTTAGTAATTTAGAAAAAACCCCTGCCCATCAAGAACCAAGGGGAATGATTACAAAAGAGGCAGTTGATAAACAAAAATCAACACTAGAACTTAGTTATTACAGTAGTACTGGTTCAGTAAGTTTAATTAATAACTACAACCTTAGTATTTATCATCCTGCCACAATTATCGCAGAAGAGGGTAATAGAACATATAAGATTAAGTATTTAGAAGATAAACCTGGTTTCCAAGTTTATTATGAGATTGCGGATCAAGAAATTGACCACTTGTATTTCCCTAGATATATGGATAATGAAACTCGTGAATATATTAAAAGTAAAAAGCCACTTTTAATTATGTATTTAGATGAAATTCAAGGTTACGATTACAGTAAAGAACTTTATTATATTAAAAACTATGAAACAATGACTTTATTAATTAAAGAAATTCTTTATGAAATTTATTATGAAATCTTAGATGATTACTCAAGAGAAAGAGCGATTGAGGAAAATGCGGCAAATGGTTATTTTGAAGGCAGCAACTTACCTAATTTCAAGGTTGCGGTAGAAGTAGTACTTACAGAAACTGGCTTTAAAACTTCAATTATTAAAGAATCAATTCAAGAACCCGAAGATATTAAAATTGCTTCAATTAGTTTATATCCTTTCTTAGGAACCGCAATTAGTGTTCATGAGGATTACTCACCAACAACTGGTTATATGGTTGTTCCAGATGGTTCAGGTGCAGTTATTGAATTTAATAATAATAAATTAAGTCAAAGTGGTTATCGAAAGAGAATTTATGCTTCAGATATTTCCAATCAAAGAATTAAGATGCCTGAAGAACAAGAAATGATAAGTATTCCAGTTTATGGAATGATTAAAGAAAATATTGGACTAGCAAGTATCGTGACAAATGGCGCCTCTATGACATTTATCAATGCTGATATTAGTGAAAAGATTGATTCATATAATAAGATTTTCCCAACGATTCAGTACCGTGAAAACTACTTACATACTTTAGGAACTGGTTGGAATACATATTCAGTTAGTTTATGGAGTAAAGGAATGGCTAATACTGATTTAACGGTTGAGCATGTTATTTTAAGGGGTGCTAATAATAACTATGTTGGTATTGCAAAAGCTTATCAAAACTATTTAGTTAAAGAAGAAGGGCTAACTAAACAAGATAGTCCTAATAAACCTAAGACAACTTTAGAATTATTGGGTGCCTATGATGTTAAGGCTTATGCTTTAGGTGTTCCTTATAATAAAGTTAAGTCTTTAACAACCTTTAAAGAAGCAAGAAAAATTACAGATGAATTTTCTAATGAAAATTATGATATTAATGTCTTATTTGATGGAGCTTTAAATGGAGGCCTTAGAAGTGGAATTCAAACTAAAGCATCATTTGAAAGGACATTAGGTGGTAAAAGAGGCTATAAGAGCTTAGATAAATATTTACGAGAAAAAGATATTGATATGTATCTACAATTAAACGTTACAGGGGCACGTTCTTTTAGAAGAGCGTTTGATGAGTATACTTATACAGCACAAAGATTAAATGGTGATTTAACTAGAGATTTCCAATATCACTTACCTTCACAACTACCATATAGTGAAGCAGGAGCAGTTGGCGCAAGACATTCAGCAGATGATTATGTGTTAAGTTCAAGATATTATGAACCAATATACAACAAAATTAAGAAAAAGATTCCAACTGATAATATTTCATTTACAAAATTAGGTAGTAACTTAATTGGAAGTTATCGCCATTCAGATACAATTTATGTTGAAGACACATTAGAATATACAAAAGCATTACTACAAAACTCAGAGAAAAATATGATGCTTAAAAATCCGTTAGGATTTACCTTCCCATATACAAAATACGCTGTTGATATTGCGATGGATACAACATTATTTCCAATTATTGATTATGCGATTCCACTTGTTCATTTAGTATTAGCGGATTATGTTCCTTATGCGAGTAGAAGTTTAAACTTATTAACTCAAAGAGGAGAAAGGTTTAACTTTTTAAAGGTATTAGAAACAGGTTCACAACTTAAATACACACTCTCATATGGCGATCCAAAAGAATTAATTAATACTGAGTATACTAAGTATTTATCAACATACTATATGTATTGGGTAGAAACAATTAAAGAGCAAATGGATGAATTAAATAATTTAGGTATTTATGAAGGGTATTTAATTTCTCATAAGAAAGTGGCAAATAATGTTTATGTGGTTAATTATTCTAATGGTTTAGAGTTATACATTAACTATAATACAAATCCTGTAGTGGTTAACGGTAAAAATGTTGATGCGTTATCCTACGTTAAAGGAGGTGTGTAAGATGACAGAAGTTAAAAATGTTAATGAAAAGCCTGTTAAAAAGATTAAAGTAAAATATGATACACAAAAGAAAATTTGGGGTGTAATCTTTTTACTACCTTGGATTATCGGGTTTTTAACATTGTTCGCTTATCCATTTATTACATCATTAATTTTTAGTTTTTATGATGTTACACCAATAAAAGGTGGGATTGATCTTAAGTTTGTTGGCATTGAAAATTATCGTTTCGCTTTCTTTGAACATACTTACGCAACAACATCTTCATTCCAAGTTGAACTTCTTACAACCATTACTGATGCGGTGATTAACTTACCAGTTTTATTAATATTTTCTTTATTTATCGCAGTTTTATTAAATAAAGAGTTTAGAGGTAGAGCCGTTGTTAGAGCGATTTTCTTTATTCCAGTTATTTTAAACAGTGCCGCTGTTTCAACAGTTATGAGTGGTGCCGGATCAATTATGGGTGAACTTTTCATGGAAGAAAATACAATGGTAATTTTCGATTTATCACTTTATTTAAATAACTTAGGAATCGGAAAAGATTTAGTCGCTTTCGTTGTGGGGTTAATTGATCGAGTTTATACAATCTTAACCTTAGCAGGAGTACCAATTTTATTATTCCTAGCCGCAATTCAAAGTGTTCCTAAACACTTATATGAAGCCGCAACCATTGAAGGTGCGACTGCATATGAGATGTTTTGGTTAATTACCTTACCAAACGTTAGTCCACATATTATTACAGTAAGTATTTATGCGATAGTAGACACCTTTTTAACAAGTAACGCTGCAAGAGTTATTAACTATGAACATAGTCGTCTTAATTATGGATATTCACTAGCGATGGCGTGGAGTTATGTCGTTGTTGTCTTGGCGATTTTATTAGTTATTTTCATAGTTTCAAAAGCACTGAAGTTAGGAGAGCATGCCTATGAAAACTAATGTATTTACAGATTTTTTAAAGAAAATTAGAGATTTTTTCATTAAGGAATATGAATATTTTAATGAACCAGGAAAAAAGATAAAAAGACAAAAGAAACTTAAACATATTTTGTCATTAGGATTTACTTATTTCTTCTTATTTGGTTTGTGTTTTGTGATTTTATTTCCAACAATCCAACAAATCTTACAAGCCCTAAGGGCGCCTCAAGATTTAAATGATCCTAGTGTTATTTGGATTCCAAAAACATTTTCAACAATGAACCTCCAAATCTCAATGCGCGTTTTAAACTACTGGAAAGCACTTTTAAACACATTTAGAATTTCCCTTGTTTCAATGATTTTACAGTTAGTTTCCACAGCGCTTGCGGGATATGCGTTTAGTAGACTTAAGTTTAAGGGTTCAAATGTTTTATTTATCTTTGTGATATTTACAATTGTAATTCCACCACAAGCCCTAGGTCTAACAAGGTTTTTATATTTTAGACAATTAGGATTAATAGGTTCAGAATGGGCTCGTTTTAGTTTATACTTAATGAACTTTTTAGGAATGGGAATAAGAAGCGGAATCTTCATCTTTATCTTTAGACAGTTCTTTGCGGGGCTACCTAAAGAGTTAGAAGAATCAGCTCAAATAGATGGGGCTGGAGTTATTAGAACATTCCTACAAGTAATGTTACCTAACGCAAGAGGAGCATTAGTAACGGTATCACTGTTTAGTTTTGTTTGGGCATGGAATGATTCTTACTACGTAGGATTATTTAACATTGCAACAGAGAAGTTCCCACTTTTAACTATGCAGTTATTAAATGCCGCAGAAAACACTCAAGCAGTTTACGCAAGACTATCTTATACAGGAGTAGTAGCGGAACTTGGACAAGATATTTGGAAAAACCCAATGTTCTTATCCGCAATTAGTAATGTTTGTGCCCTACTTATAATGTTACCTTTATTAATCGGATATTTATTCGTTCAAAAAGGTTTCGTAGAATCAATTGAAAGAACAGGAATTGTCGGTTAATGTTTGAAAAACCATTTTTTCACAAATTAAATTTAATTGCGGATTGGATTTTAAGAATCGTTATCTTAAATATCTTCTTAGTATTTTCAACACTTTTAGTAGTTACTTTATATCCAGGCATTTCGGCTAGTTATAAGTTATTTAAAGAGTGGAAACAAGGAGAAAACACGCCAATATTTGGCGGGTTTTGGAAGTATTTTAAAGAAGATTTTAAAAGAAAAATTAGTATTAGTATTATTTTAATTTTGATTGTCGCAATTGGTGTATATAGTTTAATTACCTATAACGAATTTATTAAAGAAAATAGTGGAACAATCTATTTAGTTGGTTATTTCGTTGTCTTAATATTTTTAATTGGTTTTGTCTTAGTTACACTATTTACAATCCCAGTAATGCTTTATTTTAAAGAAATAAACTTAACTAACATCTATAAAATATCACTATACGTTATGGCTAAATATTTCTATATTACATTATTAGTTTCAGTTTTATGGGTTATTCCCGCTATATTACTTTATTTTCCTAAATTAATGGTTATTTATGTTATTGCGGGATTATCATTAACAGTATTATTATGGGTATTAGTGAGTGCGCCAATATTTAGATTTTTAGAAAGGATTAGTAAAAATGTTTAAACTAGGGATTGAAAGAATAGATGAATATTTAGATATTTTTAAAGATAAAGGTGTTGGCCTAATCACAAATCCAACAGGAGTTAATAGAGACTTTATTTCAACAATTGATATTTTAGCTAAAAAGACTAATCTTAAAGCCTTATTTTCTCCTGAACATGGAGTAAGAGGAAATATTCAAGCTGGCGTAAAGTTAGATACGTACATTGATAAAGAAACTGGCATACCCGTTTACTCATTATATGGAGATAAAAGAGCTCCAACAGAAGAAATGTTAGAAGGTATTGATATTATCGCTTATGATATTCAAGATGTTGGTGCCCGCTTTTATACATATATCTATACGCTCGCCTATACGATGCAAGCCGCTAAAAGAATGAATAAAAAGGTAGTAGTTTTTGATAGACCTAATTTAGTTGGAAATAAGGTTGAAGGAAATATTTTAGATTTAAAATATCGTTCATTTATTGGGTATTATCGCATTCCTCAAAGATATGGGTTAACTGTAGGAGAACTAGCTAATCTGTTTAATGAAGAATTTTTAATTGGCTGTGATTTAGTAGTTATTCCAATGAGTGGCTATAAAAACGGC
>JAAZKC010000113.1 GCA_012800005.1 Acholeplasmataceae bacterium
CAATAACTCCAAAAATAGCGAAGTTGTTTTCACTATCTCCACCTTTAAATCCTGAGATTGTAAACCCTTGTCCATCAAATGTTCCCATAAATGGAATTTCTGCATTTCCAATTGTTTGTGTATACCATCCTGTTAAAGCAATATTATTCATTAATTTGTATGTCTTAGATAAATTTTCTTCTATTGCAGTAGTTAATGCAAGAAAATCTGCTTCAGTCGAAATTTTAACTATACCATTAATAGAATAGATTGTTGTAAGTTCGTTAGAACCTATCTTCTTATAGGTCATATAAGCTCTCATCTTATAATCACCAGAAAGTGTATCAGGTGCTACAACCATAAATTCTTTTGTCGCATTATTAACATTTTTAGTAATGTGACGTGTTGGATTATCGTAATGAACAAATCCTACTTCTACTAATTCCTATTTAGTTAAATCTAATTCATAATGACCAATAAAAGCATTTTTACCTGTTTCATAACCAACAAATCTTCTTATACTTACAAGCGGTTCATTAACTTCGCCTTCATTAACTGATGTAAGTGTTACATTGGCGTTTAAAACAGTAAATGTATAGGAACTTTCATAAGATAATACTGCCCCTGTTTCATCTTTCCAATATGAAAAATTAGGATCTGTTGATACTGCAGTTGCGGTATCATTTAATTTATAAGTTCCTGCTAATGGTGTTCCATCAACGGTAACTGTATATTCAGCCGTTTCAGTAACTGTATATTTCGCCACAAAATAAGCTTTAGCGCCTGGGTTTTCTAATGCTGTGCTAGCTGGTGCTTCATAGTTAGTTATTAATGCCCAACCATCAAAACTTGTTCCTTTTCTTCCTGGAACATCTTTTGGATTAGGGCCAGAAACTGGTGGTGTTAAAGTACCACTAACATTGACATAATCAACATCTATTAATTTAGTGTTTGTATCTAGATAAGCAACACTATATTTACCTGTGCTTGCATAATGTGCAACTAAATCTAATTTAGATGTCACTTTAATAAGTGAATCTATATCTAAATCTGTCCTCACAACGCCATTTATCGTCCAAAACATAAACGTTGCATCTGTAACTTCTGGTAATAAAGTATCTACTTTAATCGTACCACCTAATGTGCCAGTTGTAGAAACAACATCTCCAACTTGAGTGTCATCTTTCTTAACAGTTATTGTAACGTTAACTGTTTCTTGCGCATTAATTGTTTTACTAAATCCCAGTAACGCAAACAGTCCTAATAACACTACAAAAAATCTAAACTTTTTCATAATTATTCACCCCATATCTCTTCTGAACCTAAAGTTCCAAAGAAGCTTCTTCCGTTTGCACTTTGGGCAATTGCTTCTTCGACTTCAAATTCAACAACTTCTATTTGTGGGGGATTATACAACATTTTTTCTTTCATTATTTTTCCCTCCATCTTTTTTATATTCTTAATGAAAAACTAAATTGTTTTTTATATTTGAGGTTTTAATTTAGGAACCTCACCATTAACAATTAACCAAATATTTAAATCAAAACCTGCATAAGTTGATGCGCTTGTGAAGGCTTCAGTAGTTAAAAGATAAACATCTAAATCACTAGCTTCACTTAAATATGTTGGTGCGTTTGTATAACCTTGATCAACATAAGAATTAGTTATTGTTCCAGTGTTTATTAATGCGAATCCTGTTCCAGGAATAAAGTCATCATTTTTATAAACTTTAACTCTTGATAATACAAATTTAATTG
>JAAZKC010000114.1 GCA_012800005.1 Acholeplasmataceae bacterium
AAAAATAAAGCTTTGTTTCTATAATTAAAGAAATTATCATTATGGATGATTTCTTCTTTTTTAAAGTTAGTTATCCCATTTCTTATAAATGTTTCTAAAGTAATTTCTTTTTGAAAGTCTAATTGTTTTAAACTTTCAAGATGAATTAGCGAATTATTATCATATAAAATTTCGTAATTGGATCTATCTTTTGAGCGTATTAAAAGATTAACTATTTCACCTTCAAAATAGTTCTTTTTATCTAAGGTTATTTTAATAATTGCCTCTTCATTAGGAAGTAAGCCTTTAATAAAGCCTACTTTTCCTAAATCTTTAACTATTCCATAACCTCTATAATCTAATTTTTCACATGTAGTTTTATATTCCATAATTTTTCTGCTTAAAAAATTTTAACTTTAAACTATTTAAAATAACCACAATATTCGAAAAAATCATTAGTAATAATGAAAGAATTGGAGTTAATAAAATATTAAAACTAAATAACGCTCCTAAAGCTAAAATAATGCCAATTAAATGATAAAAGAATACTAAAAAGAAATTTTCTTTAATATTTTTATGTGTTTTTTCAGATAAAGAAATTAATGTAAGTAATGCCTTTAAGTTATTATTAGAAATTAAAACATCACTGTTAACATTAGCACCACTACCAATAGAGATTAACACATCAGTTTCACTTAATTTTGAGTTACTAACTATTAAAACTGTATGGTTTTCTTTTAACTTTTTAATAATGTTTTCTTTATCTTCTTTAAGTAATGAACCATAATATTTATCTATTCCTACATCACTAGCAATATATGAAACAGTTGCTTCATTATCAGAAGATAATAAAACAGTTTTAATATTTAAATCATGTAACTTTTTAATAACTTCTTTTGTTTCTTCCCTTAACTCATCAGTAAAACTAATTAAACCAAGTAAAACATCACTTCCAATGTATAAATAAGTTTTACCTTTACCTTTTTTAACAATATTTCTTTCTTGAGCAACTTTAATATTATTAGTAGTAATCCATTTTTCATTACCAATAAAATAAACTTTTTTATTAATTTCACCTTTTAAACCTAAATTAGGATAATACTTGAAATTAACAACTTCACGCTCTTTAATATTTAAATTTTGCGCATAAGTTTTAATCGCTTCTTTAAATAAATTATCGCTATTTAATTCTAAACTTAAAGCGATTTGTAGAAGTTCATATTCTAAATAATTTGATGTGGTAATAATTTCTTTTAAGCTTAGTTTTCCTTTAGTAATAATCCCAGTTTTTTCAAAAACTACCAAATCACACTTACTAGCTACTTCAAGCGCTTTACCATTAAAAATTGAAATGTCATATTTATCTGCGGTTTTCTTTATGGTTATTAAAGAAATTGAACTTGTAAAATTAAGCGCACAAGGACAAGAAATAACTAAAACTGAAACAAATACATTTAATGATATATTAAAATCTTTCGTAAAAATAATCCAAAATATAAAACCTATTAAAGCTATAAAAAGCACTAAGGGAATACAATAACCAATTATTATATCAGTAGTTTTTTTTAGTTCGTTAAAAGTATTTTTGGGTTGTTTTTTTTCGATACATTTCCCTAATGTCACAAAAAACAAAATCATCCCTATATTTATAAAATAAAGTTTATTTGTATATTCTTTATTTCCAATTAAAATTAGTATTGTTATATATAAACTGTATAAAAAACCAATGCTCGTGCTAAGCGCCACAAAGGTTTCTATATTAAGTTTAAATTTAATTAAGTTTTTAAAACCATCTAAATAATATTTATAACCAACCACCATCATTAAAACAACTATAAGCATTTGAGTAATGGCGTAGTTAATTGGGTTTATGGTTGAATCAAAAAAGCTTATAAATGGTAGTTTAAATAGTTCATTTATTATTAAATAAAGAAGTAAAATAAGTAAGATAATTAAAATTGCTAGTTGTGTAGGTAACGAGATAGATTTAAACTTTTTTTTAGAAGTATTTAAAAAAACTTTTTCTACATTAAATCCTGATAATGTCATTACCTTAAAAAACACTTTTTCATTAAAGCGTTCATCTATTAATAATTTAATTTTATTTGATGGTAAGTTAAAAGAAACTTCATTGACGCCTTCTACTTTTAAGACAGTTTCTTTAACCGCATTTGAAAAAGTTTCTTCAAATAAACCTTCAATTTCATAGTATAAAATCTTTTTCATATTAAATCTCTTCTAAACATTTTTATTATACCATTATAATTTAATAATCACTTATCGATTTTAAGTTTTTAAAAGAGAAACTCCCTTAAATGCCAGTAAGGGAGCTTCTTTGAAAGGAGAGTGATATAGCAATTTTATTTATTTTTTCTTTTTATCGGCTTTTTGCATTTTCATCTCTTCACTTGCCGCATGAACTAGTTCTTCTAGTCTAGTTTTTATAGGAAAAGTAGAAATACCGTAAGAAAGGTCAAAACTTTCTAACATTTTTATCTTTCTTATTTCTTCTTTAAAGCCTTCAATATATTCATCTGTAATCTTTTCTAACGAAACAATAATAAACTCATCTCCTCCATATCTAAAGACTTTATGAGGATGGAAATAAGATTTCATTAATGTGGCTATTCTTTGGAGGATAAAGTCTGTTTTAACGTAACCGATTTTCGTATTAAACTTTTCAAAACTATCAATATCAATAAAAATTAAATCAAACTTTTCATTTTTATAAACATAATCTTTAAACGTTAATTCTAGTGATGTTCTAGTAGGAAGACCTGTTAGAGGATCTAAATCTTCTACTAACTCATAATGTTCTAAATAGTATTTAGATCTATTTATTTTAAATGTCATAATATTAATATCTACCGGTAGTAGGTGTCTTGAGGTAAAATAATATCTTTGGTGGTTTACCTCTAATGATTCAGATAAAATTGCCTCAACATCATAATGCACTCTATCTAAATCATATAATGTTTTATAAAATTCATTAACGTTATCTATTGAATAAATAGTACCATTAAATTCAATTGAACTAACGAAAATAACTTTTTTATGTCTATTTCTTATTATGTAGAGATTATTTTTATTTTCTCTTGTTTTTATTGTACTTAACATTACTTCGCCCTTTCATATTGTCTTAACCAAGATATTTCAATTTTTAAATCTCTTGCGAATTTAAGTGGAAAATAAGGGTCTTTTAACGCTAATCTTCCAAAATAGATTAAATCCGCATCATTTAATTTAATAATATCATCAGCTAACTTAGCATCATTAATCATGCCTCCCGCTATGATAAAATAATTAGTGTGTGTTTTAAGCATTTTTGCGCCTCTAAGTTGATAGGCTGGATATTCTTCTACTTTTTCTTTTAAAATTCCGCCTGATGAAACATCAATTACATCAACTAAATTTGGTTTAATGTTATTAAGAATTTCTATATAATCTTTAACATCTAAACCATCTTTATGATAATCAGTATAACTAATGCGGATTCCTAGTGGTTTTTCTATTGGCCACTCTTCTCTTATTGCCTCAATAATTTCATAAAGTAGCCTACTTCTGTTTTCTAATGAACCTCCATAAATATCAGCACGTTTATTCGTTAATGGTGATAAAAACGAATTTATTAAATAGCCATGCGCCGCATGAATTTCTAAAAAATCAAATCCTGCTATATATGCCCTTTTTGCGGATGTTTTAAAGGCTTCAACTATTTCTTTTATTTCAGGAATTGTTAATTCTTTTGGCTTGTTAAAATTACCATAAGCAATACTAGAAGCGCTAACCATATTTTCTTTATCTTTAGCGCGTCTTCCTGCATGATTAAGTTGAATCCCTACTTTACCACCAAAGGCTTTAACTCTTTTGACAATCCACGATAGTGGTTTTATTTGCTCATCACACCAAAGGCCTAAATCTTTATTAGAAATCATTCCATTTTCAGCTACGGCTGTAGCTTCTACAATAATTAATCCCATTTGCCCCATCGCTCTAGTTGCATAATGGATAATATGAAAATCATTAGCCATTCCCTCTTCCGCAGATACCATACACATTGGCGCTAAAACTATTCTATTTTTAAGATGCATATCTTTGATTTTTAATTCATCAAATAACCTCATCCTCAAGTTCCCTCAGTTTTCTTTTAATGTTTTGCATTTTTATATCAATTTTACTAATATCATCCGCACAAGCTTTTAACTCTCTTTTTAAATCTTCAGCACCATTAATCATCACCTTATATTTCATATCATGTTCTAATGATGCCCAAAAATCCATTGCGATAGTACGAATTTGCACCTCAACTTTCATCATTACTCTTTCTTTAGAAAAATAAATTGGTGTCTCTACATCTAAATGAAGCGAGCGATAACCATTTTCTTTTGGTTTTTTAATGTAATCGGTAATTTTTAATAGTTTTATATCGGCTTGTTGTAAAAACATCGAAGCGATATCATAAATATCATCAACATATGTTGTAATTACTCTTATACCCGCAATATCATTAATTTTATCTAAGTTTTCTAAAGTCTTTTCTAGTCCTTGTCTTGTCATCTTTTTAATAATTGATTCAGGACTTTTTAATCTTACTTTAATTGTTTCAATTGGCGATCTTCTAGTTGAGACTTGTAATTCATCATTTAAGATTTCTAATTTAGTTCTTACTTGCTTAATAGCGGCATAGTAACGCTGCATTACCTGTCTATATAAATCCGCCTGATTAATAAATTCTTCTGGAATCGTCTCGGTTGATTCATTTAAAAGTGTTTGTTCAAAATCTACATTTAAAATATCCCC
>JAAZKC010000115.1 GCA_012800005.1 Acholeplasmataceae bacterium
GAAACTAACGATCGAATTACTGCTAAAAGATTTATTGAAAAGATGGATTCTTTAAAAATCTATGAGTTTTTTTTAATTTCTGAAGATGAAAACTTGTTAGTGGAAGTGAAAAATAAAAATGGCTTTTCTAATTGTATTTTAAAACTAAATCATTTAAATCATAATAAAACGATTTTTAATAGGGTTTTTATTCCAATTGATTTAATTGATAAAGAAACAGTTAAAAGTTTCTTAAAAAGAGCTTATACCGTGTATACTGAGGCAAATACTTTAATTGAAAGAAAAAAGGCGATATTAGCTGGAGTACATGGAATTATTACTAGTGAACCAGTAGATTTATTAAAATGTTATAACGAGTTTTTAAAAGATACTCAAGTTAGAGATGTTTTCTTTATTGCTCATAGAGGACTTCATAATGGCTATAAAGAGTCTATTTCTCCTGAAAATTCGCTGGAAACAGCTTTATATGTCGCTAATTCAGGTGCTGAAATTATTGAAATTGATGTTCATCTTACTTTAGATGATGAGGTTGTGGTGATTCATGATTTTAAAACTAATCGTGTTTCTAAAGACAAAAGGGTTGTTTCTAAAACAACTTTAAACAGATTAGAAGAAGTAAAACTTAAGAAAACCAATGTTCAAAAAGGATTATCACAGATTAAGTCTTTAAAAGATTTTTTAACTCCGTTTAAAGATAAAGATGTTAACTTTTTTATTGAAATAAAGCCGATTTCAAGGAAATTAGTTATAAACACTATTAAAGTTTTAGAAGAGTTAAATATGAAAGAAAGAGCAGTTTTTATTAGTTTTGGGTTTAAAAACATTGTTTGGAAAAAAACATATTTGACCACAATCAATAATGGCTATTTATATAGCAAAGATTTTAGTTCTAATGGAACGTTTTTGGATTTATTAATTTTTTTAATTTCCCTAGATTCAACATTTAATCCTCAATATCAAAACATTAAAGAAGATATAGTTAGAAAGTTGAATAACTATGGTATTACTGTTTGGCCTTGGACTGTTGATGGAATAAAAGATATTTATCGTGTTTATACTATGGGTGTGATGGGAATTACAACTAATAACTTTGATTCTGTTAAAGATGAATTTTTATATTTATCGATTAACGAAAATTATGACTACATAATAGGTAGTGAGTTAGAAATTTTCGTTAATAATTATAGTTTAAGTGGTAAAAATACCCAAAGAAGGGGAAACTTAATGTTAGTTTCTGATGGTGATACGGGGATAAGGTATCATAAAAACAAAATTATTGAAGCAAAAAATGAGGGTGTGGCGTATTTTTATTTTAATGTCCCAATTAAACTACCAAATGGAGAAAAGATTAATAAAACAACGGAACTTTTTAAAGTGAATGTTAAATTAAAATAATTTATGTGATTGTAAATATATGGTTTTATTTTGTTATTTGAGTTTGATATAATAACATGTAAAATATTAATAGAGGTGCTTAGGATTTGAAAAAAGTGTTTAAACAAATTGGAAGATTTTTTAGATGGATTTGGCGTTTTTTTGTTGACTTTTTTAAATCCCTATGGAGAGTTATAGTTAGTTTAAAAACTGCGAAAGGAATTCTCGCACTCGCAATTTCACTTACAATTTATTATGGTTGGGCGATAGCATTTATAGTAATTGGAACGGTTTTTCCTCAATATAGGTGGATGATAGGAGTAGGGACAGGAGTAGTAATATTTTGGGCTGGACCATTTACACCGTTTTGGCCAATTACATTAGTTACCACAATAATTATCCAACGTTATATCTTAAGAGATAAAAAAACACAGTCATTTAAAGAAATATACAAACAATTTTTAGCTGATAGAGAAATGAGTAAAGAGGATGCAGCTTTTATAAAACGCATAGAAAGAAAAGAAGAAAAAAGGCGAAAAAAAGCACAAATAGATGCAGAAGTTGAAAATATAAATGTAGATTTTAAAGTGGAGGAAAGAAAAAATGATCAAGATTCAACACCAAATGATTAGTTATGAACTTGATGAGAAAGTTGTCGGATTTATTACATTTCCCTTAATAAAAGATGGAGTTGTTAATATTAACCAAACATTTACTCATACTTCCCACAGAGGTAAAGGCATCGCAAAGGAGTTAATGGATGCTTTATATATTCATTTAAAAGAAAATAATTTAAAGGCGGTTTTAAATTGTTCATATGCTGTAAAGTATTTTGAAAGATACGAAGAAAAAAAGGATGTTTTAGCATGAAACCAGTTATAATCGCGGTTGCAGGCGGTTCCGCAAGTGGGAAAACAACTGTTACAGATGAAATTTTAGAAAAGCTAGCGGAAGATAGTGTTTTAATCATTAAACATGATGACTACTATCAAGACCAAAGCCATATGACGCTAGAAGAGCGTTATTTAACTAATTATGACCATCCTAAGTCATTAGATAATGATTTACTGGTGAATCATTTAAAAAGCCTTATAAAAGGCGAAACTATTGAAAAACCAGTTTATGATTTTGTCTTACACACAAGAAGTGAAAAAACAGAAATTGTCAAACCTAAAAGGGTAATTATTTTAGAAGGAATTCTTATTTTAACCGATAAAAGAATAAGAGAATTATCAGATATTAAGTTATTTGTTGAATTAGATGATGATCTTAGATTTATTAGAAGACTAGAAAGAGATGTTAAAGAACGCGGAAGAACAGTAGAAAGTGTAATTAATCAATATCTTAAAACCGTTAAACCAATGCATCATGAGTTTGTAGAACCAACAAAGCGTTATGCGGATGTGATTATTCCAAATAACTTAAAACATGATGTTGCGGTAGATATTATTGTTTCAAAAATAAATGATATTTTAGGGGGAAAATAAGATGATTTTAATTGTCTGTGCAATGGACAGTGAAGCAAGTGAAATAAAAAAAGAAATTAAAGAACTTGAAGTTCATAAATTGACTCCAAATAAACTTTACTATGAAGGAAAAATAAAAGAAAAAAAAGTAGTTTTAGTAGTTACTGGTGTTGGTAAAGTAAATGCCGCTTCAGCTGTTTCGGTATTATTATCTAAATATGATTTTTCACAAATCATCAATATTGGTATCGCTGGCGCTACAAAGCCTTATTCCGTAGGTGACAAAGTTGTGATAAGGGACGCTTCATACGCTGATTTTGATGTAACTGCAGGTAATTTTGGTTATGAGTTTGGTCAAGTTCCTAATATGCCTAATCCATTTTTAAGTGATTATGATTTAATTAAAAAATGTACATTTGCCTTAGGTGCCTATGAAGATTCGCTTTATACACAAGATAAATTTGTAACAAAGAAAGACATTAAAAATCCTGGCGTTTATGATATGGAAGGAGCCGCTATTTATCAAGTAGCTCATATGTATCAAGTTAAAGTTATTTCAATAAAACTAATTTCAGATATTATTAATTCACCAACACAACTTGATGGTTATGAAGTTTTTGAATTTTCATCATCAATTATTTTAAAAGAAATGTTATTATCAGTAATTTAAGGAGGGAAAGCAATGAAAGGTTTAATGTTATTACATACTAATATGGAAGATGCAGAAGCACTCGCAACTAGAGCACTTTTAGAAAGAATGCAAATCGATATCATTACCACAACATTTAACCGTGATAAACGTGTTAAAATGGCTTATAATGTAGTAGTAGAAGCGGATATTTTATCCCGTGAAGTAAATGTGCTTGAGTATGATTTTTTAATAATCCCTGGTGGAAAATACGTAAGTGAAGTTTTAAATATTAACGATAATAATATTAAAAATTTAATTATGGAATTTCATAAAAATAATAAAGTGATTGCCGCAATTTGTGCAGCACCAATGTTTTTAGGTGAATTAGGACTTCTTGAGGGGAAGGAATATACTATTTTCCCTAGTTGTGAAAAAGATTCTTATAAAGGAATTTTAAAACAAGATAAAAAAGCAATCACAGATGGTAAGATAATCACAGGTAGAAGTGTTGGTGCTGTTGTTGAGTTTTCATATGAAATAATTAAAAAAATTAGAGGAAAAGATTCAGCAGAAGAGTTTTTAAAAAATATTTACTATTAAGAATAAAGGCGCCAATATTTAAGTTACCCCTTGAAATAAAAAAACTTTTAAATTGGCTTTTTGGCGTCTTATTCTATATAGTGGTTTAGTTTGATAGGAAACATTGACACATATTACAGTAATACACACAAGTATATTTATCTATTGTTTCATTGTGAATTGGGTTTTTCATACCTGAAAAGCCCATATGCCATGTTATTTAACAACACGGTTTTTAGAGATTTCTTTTGAAAAAGTTCTAGGAGAAATATTTGATTTTCAGGAAATTTAAATAAGTTTCGTGATTTCATTTAAGAAACGTTCAATTGTTTTCCTATCAAACAGACCAAAATGTTTATATTACCATGATTCAAATTGAAAGAAAATTTGTCAATTAAATTCGAGGCAAGATTTCCTTGACAAAAACAATACCTATGATATAATTAAAAGTGCGCTTATGTGGCCCGTTGGAGAAACGGTTAACTCACATGCCTTTCACGCATGCATTCACGGGTTCGAATCCCGTACGGGTCACCAATTTGATTATATACCCAAAAAGTACCCATAGCTCAACTGGATAGAGCGCTTGACTACGGATCAAGAGGTTGGGAGTTCAAGTCTTCTTGGGTACGCCATTCGGGGAGTAGCTTAGTTTGGTAGAGCGCTTGCCTTGGGAGCAAGAGGTCGCAGGTTCAAATCCTGTCTCTCCGACCACGCAGACGTAGTTTAACGGTAGAACCACAGCCTTCCAAGCTGTTAGCGGGAGTTCGATTCTCCTCGTCTGCTCCAAAGATGTTAAACGGCTACAATTAGCCGTTTTTTTAAATCTAAAGATGCTTTTCTATAGTAAAAAGTTAAAATGTCACTGAATAAAAAGTGAAAATAATATTTTTTTTCATTTTATGATAATTATTAAAAATATTTAAAAATCAATAAGTTAAAGCATTCAAAAATCAATAAAAACAACACACAATTTTATTTTTAAAATATTTCATAATTAAAATGATAAAATAAAAACCTTATGAGAAAATAAAAACGCCTTAAAATGAAAATAAAGGCGTGTTTTTTATTTTGAATTGACTAATAATTAACTAATAATTTTATTTTTTAAATGTTGTGTGTCGAATTGTTACAATTGAACTCTACTTTTTAAAGTTCTTTTTCCACTCTAGTATTTGTTCTTTAGTGTAGATTTCTTTCATTTCTTCTTCTATCTTTTCTAAAGTGTAGCCTATACGCATTCTCATTTCATAAAATTGTTGTGGTGTAATATATAGTCTATGTGTTTTTTCTCCCCTAAGTGAGGCACCAAACATTTTATTTTCATTGTATTCAATGATTACCTCAACAGGTGCAATATCAGTTAAGATAGCCTCGCTATTTTCACTAATATAAAACCAATCATCATTACTTAAATAATTCAATTTAGTAGTTAACATTTTATCTTACCTCTCTTAAAAATTTATCTAATAGTTTAGCTTGTGGATTACTAATCCTATTAAAATATAGATGAGCAAAAGTTTCAGCAAACCACTCGTGTTGGTCATCTAACGCATATTTACTTACTGCATCCTTTTTGTAACCTTGTTTTTAGATTCAGCAACAATATTTCCCCTAAGATTATAAAAATATTCATTAAATCCCTCTTTTCCTCCATGTTTTTTATAAACATCCCAAATATAATTTGCTAATACATACATGCCCCATCTCATGAACCATAGGATATACAGACATATCACTTTGGGCCTCAACACTATTTGGCCCATATTTACTAATAGATTTTAGTTCCGAAAACCATTGGTTTTTGATAGCATTATGAACCTCTTGGATAATTCTCTTTCTAGAATCGTAATTTTTGTAAATATTATCGTTAAAATAAATCGTATCAGTTCCTGTTGCCATTAAAAAACTATTTCTACTAGTTCCGTTTTTAATGTTTTTCAGCTCACCTAATGATTTTATTCCTTTCTTATTTAAAAATTTATAAACTTCATCAATAGTCTTTAAATTATCAATCAAATAACTTTCTTGTATAACATCAGTAGATTTAAAAGTAACAATTTCAAATTTCTTTTTTATTAGCTCAGTTACATAATTTTGTCTATCGGTTTTCGCATCATCAATAAAAGTGTTAACCTCGATTCCACCGCTTGAACTAGATGACACTACTTTTCCGTGTTTTCCACTAGCACCTGAACTAAAAAACCTTCCTCTACCACCCATATTATACCCCCTTCCTCATTTTTTGTAAATGACTGTCAAATTGAATTATTCGCTTATCATCCTTTAATTGTGTAGGTATACTGCCAACAAAAACAATCTTTTTAGGTTCTAAGCGCTTCATAACCTTATTAAATAATTCTACAAAATCATTTACTGTATTAGCATTCAAAACTCCGTTACTTGAAAGTGCTACAACACTGTTTTTCGGTAGTCCATCAAGCACTCACTCTAAACTTTCTTTATCGCTCCAAGTAACATTTGGTATAACAGTTATCCCTCTACTTGAATAATAAGCAGCTAATACTCTTGATTTAAAAACACTGTAAGCTTGTAACACGATAGGGAAGTTAATATATACGCTAAAGTCTGGCATAATGATTCCTGCAAATTGTGATAATTGATTTAAATATCTATCAGGACTTGTCCATATCCTTTCAAACAGATAATCATCAACAAAAAACAGTGTTGTAGCACTTTCAAGTAACGGAGTTTTGAATGCTAATA
>JAAZKC010000116.1 GCA_012800005.1 Acholeplasmataceae bacterium
CTGCCGGGAGTACAAACACTATGGTGGCTATGGTGTAGTGGTAGCACAAGAGTTTGTGGAACTCTTAGCACGGGTTCAAATCCCGTTAGTCACCCCAATTGTGAGTACTTTGATACTCAAGCACCCTCTCAAAGGGTGTTTTTGTTTTAAATAAAAGCTTTTTACCGTCTAACTGCAAGTTCTGAAATACAAAATTCACTAATTGTCTTTTTTCTTCTATTTCAGAACTTCCAAAGATTTCAGAAGCTCTTTGAGCTAAAGAAAGTATTGTATTTGCAGTGATATAGTAATTTTTGTTAGCGTTATTCAATCTTTTCATTTTAAACTCATTTTCCTGCTTCTTTTCCATTAACTCTTTAAACTTTTTGTCGTAGAAATCAATAGTAATACTTCCTGAAAGTCTATCATCATACATTATGGATATATTTTCATCTATTTGATCGTTCTCTTTTCTTAATTTCTTTAATTGTCTCTTTTGAAATTCATTCTTACCTTCCTCTAAAACCTTTAATGAGTTTACCAATTTATCTATGTCTTCTTGAGGTAAAACTAATTTATCAAATACGCTTTTTACTTCTTTCAATATATCGTCTTGATTAACATAAATCTTTTTACAGACTTCTTTATGATCTGTGCAGTGATAATAAACATATTTACCTTTTTGTAATTCTGGTGTTATTCTACATCCACAATTAGCACAAGTCATCAATCCTTGAAAAACAAACGGTTTCTCCGATACTTTTCTTGGAATCTTATTGTATCCCTCTCTTATCTTCTGACATCGTAAAAAGAGCTCATAGCTTATTAATGGCTCGTATTTATGAGGATAAAGCTCTCCCTTATATAGTTGATAGCCATAATAAAAAGCGTTCTTAAGAATTAATTCTATCTGTCTTAATCCTATTTTTCCCCCTTTTTTAGTAGTCAATCCTTCTTCTTTCATTAATTTAGCTAATTGCTTCATTGAATAGTTTCCTGTTGAATATAGTTTAAATATTTTACAAATATATTCCGATCTAAACTTGTCTATAATAACAGTTTTCTTTTCTGTCATTTCATTTGTTATATTTAAATATCCGATAGGGGCTCTACCAATAATTTCCCCTAATTTAACTTTATTTGAAAAAGTTCTTTTAACGTTATCGCTAATCTGAAGAACAAAACTTTTAGCCAAAAGAACTCCGACATCCCACCTCTGTATTTCTGAACTGTTAGAATCCTTATGAACAACAAGATTTTCTCTTATAAAATGCAATTCTAATTTTCCTTCTTTTCTTAGGATATCTAATTCTACTGATTCTTTATACCCTCTTTGCAGTCGGTCAACTGTTTCAACGATTAAGGCTATATTTTCTTTAGATTTCCTAATATATTCTACTACTTGTTCAAACTTAACTCTTCTATCTTTTGTTGAAGATTCATCAAATTGATATTCTTTTGCCACATCAAAATCCTTTCTCTTTGCATATTCTCTTGCACGATCAATTTGAGCAGGAATAGACTGCCCCTCTGTCATTTGCTCTTCTGTTGATACTCTGGCTAGAATTATTGCTTTCATATATTTTCTTCAATAATTTTTATTTCATCATTCGTTAGATTATAAACTTTGTAGGTTAATTGATCAATTTCTTTTTCTAATTCTTTTTGTGACTGGGAAGGATTCTTGCAATCGTAATCAGGAGAAAAAGTGATATTTAAAATTTTATTAACGATATGAACAAAAAAATTTTGTTCGATTAGAGAAATTTTTTTAATAGGAAATTTTTTAAGGTGTATTCCCTTTATATATGGAAATACGTTAGCATTAGTAATCATTTTTTTATTAAAATACCAGTTCATTAGTTTGGTATTTAATAATGCACATATATACTTAATAGAAATATCTTGCACATTTTTCTTTAAATAAATATTATATATACTTTGATCTGTATAAAATTGACTATTGTCATACGACGCAATTAAAATATTTCCTGTTTTTCTAACTAAGATTTTTTCTCTTTGTAAAAAGATTGACTCGTCTATCCCTGTGTGAAATAAAGATTTATCAAACAAGATAAAATTACCTTCAGATTTTACAAAGAACTTAAATAACTCTCTACCAACGATAAAATTTTTATAATTATTCCCTTTTTTAATATTTACAATCGGAGCTTTAGCTCTTTTTATTCCGATATTTATATTTGAAAATTCTTCTAAAAAATGACTATTTTTATCAATCTTAGAAATAAGCAGGCCTTGCTCTTTAGAAATTCTTAAATTAATAATTTTGCCTTCGTTGACTAGCCAATCATCTTGCTTCCAATTTATAAATTGTAAATTATTAGAAAGTTTAAGATTGTCTTTTTTAAAAATTTTTACTGCTTTTCCACTTTTTCTTTTTGAACATTGTAAAATAATCGAATCTGTTACCGCCTGAAAAACTTTATTTTCAAAAATAACAATAAAATCGATTTGTTGATTTTTTAAAATATAACTTCTAATTTTCTCTAAATATTTATTTTGTAAAATTGTACTCGGAATAATATAGGAAAGTGTCCCATTTTCTTTGATTAAATTAAATGCCCGTTCTATAAATAATGCATAACTATTTACCTTGTATTCAGCTGAATTTTTATAATTTTCTAAATAATATTTAAGTTCTTGACCAGAAACATTAACTTTTTGCCTTCCTTTGTACGTTACATAAGGCGGGTTACCAATTACTGTATCAAAATTTTTAATACCAAACATAAA
>JAAZKC010000117.1 GCA_012800005.1 Acholeplasmataceae bacterium
AACTCACATGCCTTTCACGCATGCATTCACGGGTTCGAATCCCGTACGGGTCACCAAATAAAAATAATTAGAAAATCATCTAAAGGTGGTTTTCTTTTTTTTGGCAAAAAACTTAAATAAACTATAATCTAAAAAAAGATATTTTATGTGATAAAATATAGGTGAAGGTGAGTCTTATGAATGTTTCATTTATTTATAACCCAGAAAGTGGTTCTGGAAAAATCACTAAATATATTGATTATATTAAGGATGTTTTCCATAAAGAAGGGCATAATTTGAAACTTTGTCCAACTGAAAAAGAAAAAGATGCGCAAAAATTTGCAGAAGAAGAAGTTTCGGATGTGTTGTTAGTTGCGGGTGGGGATGGGACGATTAATGAAGTTGTAAACGGAATTATGAAACGTGAAGATAGACCTATTATTGCCTATATTCCTACGGGAACAATTAATGATGTTGGAACTATTTTAGGAATTCCTAAAAATATTAAAAGAGCGCTTAAATTAATTGTAAATAATCCTTTAGTTGCGGAAATGGATGTTGTTAGAATTAATAATAAATATTTTGTTTATGCTGCTGCGACTGGTAAATTTACGAAAGCTAGTTATGATATTAAAAGAGTGTATAAAAAGCGTTATGGCGCTATTTCTTATTTTTTAAGAGGTTCAAAAGATTTATTTCAATCATATAATATTCCTGTTGAAATTACTCATGATGAAGGGGTATGGAGAGGTGTTTGTTCATTAATTTTACTTTTAAATGGACCAAGGGTTGCAGGGTTTAGATTAAATTTAATGAACTCTAAATTAAACGATGGAGTTATTGAGGCTCGTTTTTTTAAACATGAGCCAGGACTATTATTTAGAATGTTTGGTTTTTTTGCTTCAGGTGGCCTATATGATACAAAGAAAAATAAGACAATTAGAAGCTCTAAATTTATTATTGATATGCCAAAGACTTTTGAATGGAATACTGATGGTGAGTATGCGTTTAAGGGTCCTGTAAAAGTGGAGGTTGTGCCTAAGGCAATAAAAATTATTGTAAGTCCCAAGAAACATAAAAAATACTTTGTTTAAAAAAATGTTATCTTTAAAAACACTTAATTGAAACAATATGAGAAGTTTATGGTATGATATATAACACATAAGTGTTAAGAGGTGATTTTTATTAAAATAGTTTATGTTATTGATAGTTATGGTGAGTTTTCTAATGGAACGACAATGACCGCTAAAAGATCAAAAGAAAAACTGGAGGCACTCGGTCATGAAGTGTCGATTGTTTCTGCATACAATACAAATGATAAAGGTTATTATAGACTAAAAAAAAGATATATTCCAATAGTTACTCACTTCGCAAATAAACAAAAAATGATTTTTGCTGCACCTGATAAAAAAGTTTATAAAGAAGCATTTAAGGATGCCGATTTGGTGCATCTTTTTATGCCGTTTAAAGCTAGTAAGGTCGCAAGAAGGGTTGCTAAAAAGATGAATATTCCAGTTACTGGGGCCTTTCATGCCCAACCAGAACACATTAGTTATGGAATGGGTCTTGGTAGATTTGGTAGACCTATTGCATGGTTAGTTTATAAATGGTTTAAATTTTCATTTTTTAATAAGATTAAACACATTCATTGTCCGACTAAATTTATTGCAGATGAACTTAAAAGACAAAACTATAAAAAAAATATTACTCATGTAATAACTAATGGAATTGATGATTCGTTTTTTACTAACCCTAAAAGAGTTTATGAAAAAGAAGAATACACTTTGTTAACAATTGGAAGGTATTCTAGTGAAAAGCGTCAAAATACGCTACTTAAAGCTGTTGCACAGTCTAAATACAGAGATAAAATAAAAATTATTTTAGCTGGTCAAGGACCAGAAGAAAAAAGATTAAAGAATTTAGCTAAAAAACTTAATCTTAATGCAGAATTTAATTTTTATACAACTAAAGATTTAATCGAGGCAATTAAATATGCTGATCTTTATATTCATCCTGCAGAAGCGGAAATTGAAGGAATTAGCGCTTTAGAAGCTATCGCCAGTGGTTTAGTTCCAATTGTCGCAGATTCACGCATTAGTGCGACAAAACAATTCACTTTAGATGAAAGAAGTTTATATAAGGTAAGAGATTATAAAGAACTAGCGAAAAAAATAGATTATTGGCTAGATAATCCAGAAGAAAGAGAAAAAATGTCTTTTGAGTATCAAAAACATATTAAAAACTATAATATTGATACCGCAATTTCTTTATTAGAAGAAATGTTTAAAGAAGCAATTATAGATCATGCTAAAGAACAAGTTCCTAAAACTAAAGAAAACAAAAAGTTTAAAAAGAAGATTAATAAAACAAGATCAAGAAGAGCAATTTCTTCAATAATTTATTATGGGTTAGCACTACCAATTTTCTCATTATACTTTTTATTAATTAGAGGGATAAAAATAAAAGGAAGAAAGAATTTAAAAAAACTTGATGGAGCAGTAATTGTTTCAAATCACGTTCATAAACTTGATTCAGTAATGGGAGGAGTACTTTCTTTTCCAAGAAAACCAATATTTACCTCTATGCAAGAAAACTTTAAACACCCCGTTTATGGACGTCTTGTTAATATTCTTGGAGCAACCCCAACGCCACAAACAATTGATGAAACAAAGATTTTCTTCACTGAACTTAAGAAACATGCTGCAAGAGGAAGATTTATATATTTCTTCCCTGAAGGGGAACTTATTAGTGGATATCGTGATGTAAGGGAATTTAAAAAAGGAGCTTTTAAATTAGCAGAAGAAGCGAAAGTTCCTGTTGTACCAGTAAGGATATCTTTTACTGAAAAACAAAAAGCAAGAATTTTTAAAGAAAAAATTACAGTTAATATTGGAAAACCAATTTATCCTAATATATTTTTATTAAAGCGTGATTCTATTGATGATTTACAAACTAAAGCTTTTGATGAAATGAATAATTTAGGTAGAAATTATGTTAATTAAGGAAGTGATTTTAATGGAAGAGTTAGTAAAAGAGATTTTAAAGTTTAGAGATGAGCGAGACTGGAAGAAGTTTCATACTCCATCAAATTTAGCAAAATCAATTACTATTGAAGCTTCTGAACTTTTAGAAAACTTTCAGTGGGGTGCTGAATACGCAGATATAGAAAATATAAAAGAAGAACTCGCAGATATTTTTATCTATGGGCTTCTTTTAAGTGAATACTATAACTTCAACTTTGAAGAAATTATTAGAGAAAAACTAAAGAAAAATAGAGGAAAATATCCTATTTCTAAAGCGAAAGGGAACGCTAAGAAATATAATAAATAAAAAAAGAAGGGAGAAATTAGGGTGTCAAAAAAATATATTTTAGGTCTTGATGTCGGAGTTACTTCAGTAGGATGGGGAATAATAGATGAAAATAATAATATTATTAATGCTGGAGTAAGGTTATTTGAAGAAGGAAAAACAAAGTCAAATATTGACCGCCGTAATTTTAGAGGTGGAAGACGCATCAAAGCAAGAAGAAAAAATAGGATTAATGATATGAAAGATTTGTTGGTGGAATACAAAATTATTCCTAAAAATAAATATGTTTCTAAAATCAATCCATATTTTGCGAGAAAAAAAGGTTTAACAAGCGTTCTTGACAATGATGAATTGGCGAGCGCTCTACTTCATTTAGCTAAAAGAAGAGGTTCTAGTTTAGAGACAATTGATGATGAAGGAAAAGTTTTAACGTTATTAAAAAAACATGAAGAAAAATTAAAGGAAAAATACGTTGTCGATTTACAAATAGAACGTCTCAAAGAAGGTAAAGTTAGAAACAATGAAAATATTTATAAAACGAAAGATTATTTAAAAGAGTTAGAAAAAATATTTTCCAATCAGAATTTACCAAATGATTTTAAAGAAAAAGCGACTAGTATAATTTCAAGGAGAAGACATTTTTCACAAGGTCCTGGTTCTCCTAAATCACCCACTCCATATGGTCGGTGGAGAGTGGTAGATAAAGAGTTAAAAGAATCAATAATAGAAAGTTTTTCTAATGAAGAAAAGAAATTATATGGTAAAAAATCATTTGAAGTAAAATATGATAAAGTTAGATATAAAGTTCATCAAAATAAAACAATCACAAACAAAAAACCCTATAATTTAATTGAGTTAATGAGAGGCAAATGTAGTGTTTATCCTGATGAGTTTAGGGCGCCTCAAAAGGCTTTTTCAGCGACTCTACACAATTTGTTAAACGATTTAAACAATATTAGAATAACTAATGAAGAAAATAGGAGACTAACAAAAGAAGAAAAACTAAAGGCAATTAATGTTATTAAAACGGAAGGTAGATTTAAACCTAATGGAGTTAGAGGGTTATTAAAACTTTATGGGTATACTGAAGATGATGTTACGGGATTAAGAATAGATTCTAACCAAAAACCTTTAATTACAGAATTTAAAGAATATAGAGAATTGTTATTACTGTTTTCTAAATATAATAAAGAATTGCCAGACAAATTAGCCGATGAAATTGCGGAAATACTAACAAAAACTCAAGTTATTGAAGGAAGAGAAGAAGACTTAATAAAAATAATTGATAATGAAAACTTAATAAAAGAATTAGCATTATTAAAGGATTATAGTGGTTATCATAGTTTTTCACTTAAAGCTATATATGCACTTAATAAAGAAATGATTGAAGAGTCATTAAACCAACAAGAAATTCTTTCAACAACTATGAAAAGAGAAGAAAAACAAATTTCAAAACTAAGATTTGATGATACTCTTATTTTATCTAGTGTTGCTAGAAGGGCACATAGAGAAGCAATAAAGGTAGTTAATGAATTAATTAATGAGTTTGGTAATTTTAAGAGGATAGTTATTGAAACAACGCGTTCCAAAAATGAAGAT
>JAAZKC010000118.1 GCA_012800005.1 Acholeplasmataceae bacterium
CACTAAAAAGTATTAGAGGTGCGGACCTTTATTACAGCTTACCTCTAGATAAAAAAAGACTTTATTTACAATTTTACCTAAAAGGCTTAATTGAAATTATCTCAAGCTATATAGTAGTCTATATCTTAGGATTTCTTGGCATTGTAGTAAAGGGATATCAACTTGATTTAATTTATTATATTCCACTATTCTTTTTATTACTTGTAGGAGTTAGTTTATATTACACATTTAATGTGTTTATATTTTCTAAAGCTAATAAGACAATTGATGGAATTATCTTTATTATTTTATATATGATATTACCATTATTACTTTATCTGTTATACGCTAAAATATCTTTAGAACTTTTCAAAGCAGATGTAAGTTTTATGTCACTTGATGCGGTTATGCCTACAGGAATGATTAGTTTTCCAGGAGATTTTTTCGCACTATTAATTGAAAAAAGAAGTTATAATAATTACTTTGATTCATCTTGGGGGTTTATAGTGATGTGGTATGTTATTAGTATTGGAGTAGGTGCTTTAATGTTATTTTATCCAAAAGCTCATAAACCGGAAAAAGTTCAATCTAAAAGTGATTCATGGTTTGGATATAGAGTACTAATACCACTATTTTTGTTTACTATGACAGTGACTCTCACAGAATTAAGTGATTATATTGGCGTATATTTAATTTTAGTATTTTCCTTTTTATTAATAGCGTACATTGGTTATGTAATTTATGAAAGAAAGTTTAAAATTAGTATAAAGAGTTTATTAGTTTTATTAACTACGACACTTTTAGGAATTTTGGTTGCGGGAATTTTATCAATGTAAACTTTAAAACCGGCTTATTTAAATATTAATAAGTTGGTTTTTTTAAGCATTAAAATTTGTTATAATTAAAAAGAGGTAACGTATGAGTGTATGTATAATTGGTGGTGGTGCTGCAGGGATGGTTGCGGCAATTACCGCAAGGAAAAATGGAAATGAAGTAATTTTACTTGAAAAAAACAATGAACTAGGTAAAAAGATTTTACTAACGGGTAATGGTAAATGTAATTATACTAATATTAATATGGATGTTAGTAATTTTAATAGTTTATTTGTTAGTGCTGTTTTAAAGAAATTTAATGAAAAAGAAACAATAAATTTCTTTAAAAATTTAGGCCTTGAAACCTTAATAGAACCCTCAGGAAGATGTTATCCAATTAGTGAACAAGCCTCATCGGTAGTAGAGGTTTTAACATATGAACTTAACCGCTTAGGTGTAGATATAAGATATAAAAGTGAAGTTATTAAAGTAGAGAAGAATAACACTTTCCTAATATTACTTAAAGGTGGAGAAAAGATTGTCGCAAACAATATCGTTATTGCGACAGGGGGAATAACTTATCCCCTAACCGGATCAACAGGTGATGGATATAATATAGCAGCGTCTTTTAATCATAAAATAACTAAATTATTACCATCATTATCAAGATTAAAGGTAAAAGAAGATTTAAAGTTTCTTCATGGAGTGAGATTTAATGGTTTAATAAAAGTTATTAGTAATGGAAAAGTGGTTAAAGAAGCCATAAACGATATTATTATTTCTAAAAGTGGCTTGGGTGGCCTTGGAATATTAGAGGTTTCTAAATGGGCTAATATTTCTCTTAATAATAAATTAAAAACACTTATAGAAATAGAATTAACACCACTTGATGAAAATACGTTGTATAATAGATTTAACAACTTATCATATAAAAGTGCATTTGATAGTTTAATTGGTTTAATAAATAAAAAACTAATTAAAACTGTTTTAAGAAATTCAAAAGTAAGTGAAGATATTTTAATTAAAGATTTATCATATGATGATTTAGGAAAAATCATTAATGAATTAAAACATTTCACCTTTGAGGTAGTTGATTATTATCTAGAAGAAGCGCAAGTTACTCATGGTGGAGTAAGTTTAGATAAGATAGATAATAAAACATTAGAAAGTAAGAAAGTTAAAGGCTTATACTTTGCAGGAGAAGTTTTAGATATTGATGGTAATTCAGGTGGTTATAATTTACAGTGGGCTTTTAGTAGCGGCTATATTGCGGGGAAATTAGGAGTGATATAATGTTTAAGTCAGTTGATAGAAAGAAAACTTCGTGTTATAAATATGATTTTGTTGAGGGAAATTACGTTTCTTTTTATATTGCGGATAGTGATTATAAAGTGCCAAATAAAATTAAGGAAGCTTTAATTAAGAGGGTTAATCATCAAGTTTATGGGTATACATTTATTGATGATGATTACTATGACATAATAATTAATTGGGTTAAAAAACAATATGGTTATGAAATTAGAAAGCGTGATATCATTCCAACCTCAGGAGTTGTAAATTCGCTTTATTATGCGTTATTAATGTTAAAGGATAAATCAAGTAGTGTAGTTATTCAAACACCTGTTTACAATCAATTTTATGGACTTGTAGAAAGAGCCGGATTTACACTAGTTGAAAACAAATTAATTAATGATGATGGTTATTTTAAAATGAACTTTGAAGCTTTAGAAGATATTTTTGAAAGTGGCACAAGGATAATGATTCTTTGTAGCCCACATAATCCTGTTGGAAGAGTCTATTCATATGAAGAATTAGAAAGACTAGTTCAACTTGCGAAAAAGTATGGAGTTTTTATTTTATCTGATGAAATTCATTGTGACATTATATTAAATGGAAATAAGTTTACATCAATTAATCAGTTTTATAAAATATATGAAAGAATTTTTGTCTTTACCTCACCATCAAAGACATTTAATATCGCTGGCTTAAAAGCGAGCCATGCAATCATTATAAATGAAGAATATAACCAAAGATATAGAGATATTATTGAGAAGAATTATTTTTCTTTAAGTAATCCATTTTCAATAGAAGCTGTTAAAGCGGCTTATAAATGTCATAAATGGCTTAAAAAACAAAAAAAGCACTTAAGTAAAAACTATAAAATAATCAAAAAACATTTTAAAGCTCATCCTAAGGCTATCTTAAGTAAAACGGAAGCAACCTACTTAGCTTGGCTAGATTTATCATATTTAAATAAATCTTGTGAAACTATTTATGAAGAACTACTAAAAAAAGGCATACTTATTGCTGGTGGTAAAAGTTATGGCGAAGACTGTGAATCATTTATTAGAATTAACTTTGCTTGTGGTAAAAAAGAATTAAAGGCAGGCTTAGCTATAATTAGTGAATATTTAAAAGAGCATGATTAAAATGAGAAAAACATTAATACTTATATTATTTTTATTAAGTTTAGTATTTTTGAGTAGTTGTTATAGGGATAATAAGTTTGCATATATTGAAAGTATTTTAGTTTATGTAAATGATGAATTAGTTGAAGGAAGTTATGTTTATTTTGATGGTAATTCTTTAAAAGATTATGCGGGAAAGAAAAGAACTAAAGAACATATTTACTATAAAGTAGATATAGATGGTTGGGAAAATAATATTAAAGTTGTATTTAATGTTTATTCAGAAAATGAAGTTTCCACCTTTAAGGTGCGTAAAAGTTTTAATGATACAACTAATTATTCTTCGATTTTTTTTGAAGAAGAAGATATCACAAAAGAGGGAAATATTTATAAATTTAGCTATGAATTTGCATTAAGTCATACATTTAATATGATAACTCTTACTAGTTATATGAGTGATGGAATAAAATATTACAATGTTAAAAGGGGAAAGTTATATACTTTATTTGGAGTTTATTTAAATGTTAAAGCGTGAAAAAAGGAAACCAGAGCGGTTTCCTTTTAAAATGAGTAAAGAATATGAAAAATTTTGTTAAGATTAAACAAATTATTATAAAACAAATTCTTTGTGTTAAGATAAAGTTAAATAAAAGCTTTACTTTTTAGTAGCCTTTACTTGAATATAAATTACTCTTGCGAGTAAGGCGAATGATAATAAAATTAAAACAATATCAATCCAAATTTCATTAGTTTGACCTTTATTAACTTTATCATAGATACGATAGCCAATTAAGGCTAAAATAATTACTTCAACTACAAAAGCGCTTATAAATACAACAGGATTAATTTTCTTTTTCATTAAAATCCCCCCTTATATTTAATTTAAAAGAAATAAAATAATTTGTCAACTATTAAAGGAGTTAATATGAAAATTATAAATGGTATTGGTGCAAGTGATTATGTAGCACTAGAAAAAATGTATTTTATTGAAACTGTTGATTATGAAGTTTTACCAAAGGAAGGGTTTGATCCAAAAGTGGAGTTAGACCATTTTAAGAGTGTACAGAAACAGGCGTTAGATGAACTTGAAATATTGTATCAACAAACTTTAAAGAAAAATAAGACAAGTGCGGAGATTTTTAAGGTTCATCAAATGATGTTAGAAGATTATGATTATGTTGAATCTGTTGAAGCATTAATTTTAAAAACTTATAGTGCGAGTTATGCGGTTTATGAAACAGGCAAAAAACTTAAAGCTTTTTTTGAATCATTAGATAATGAAATTCTTAATGAAAGAGCGTTTGATGTTGTGGATGTTTCTAGAAGAATGTTAAGGATTTTTAAAGGAATTAAAGATAATAAAGAACTACCAAAGGGGAAGTTTATTTTAGTTAGTGAAGATTTATATCCTTCTGATATTGTAAAATTCGAATATAGTCAAATTGCGGGATTTGTGACAAAATATGGTTCAAGAAATGGTCATGCGGCAATTTTAGCGAGAACTCTAAATATTCCTATAGTTGTTAATTTAGGTGATAAGTTTGAACTATTGCCAGAAGAGGGTATTTTAGCGATTAATGGTTTAACTGGTGAGGTTATTTTAAATCCTAATAATTATGTTACAGATATTTATAAAGAAAAACTTAAAGAACAAGAAGAACAAGTGAAAATGTTGTTAAAGTATAAAGACTTAAAAGCTATTAGTCCTAAAGGAAAACATATAGAAGTAGCTGTAAATATTGGTTCATTAAATGATCTTGAACTTGTAAAAAAGAGTGGTGCTGATGGAGTTGGGTTATTTAGAAGTGAATTTATTTATTTAGAAAGTAAGAAATATCCAACAGAAGAAGAACAATTTTTAATTTATAAAGAAGTTTTATCTAAATTAGAAGGCAAAAAAGTTATTATTAGAACCCTTGATATTGGCGCCGATAAAAAGGTTGATTATTTTAATTTACCAAAAGAAGATAACCCTGCATTAGGTTTTAGAGCTGTAAGAATTTGCTTAAAAAGACCAGAAATCTTTAAAGCACAATTAAGAGCTTTAATAAGAGCAAGCGCATATGGTAAATTAGCGATTATGGTTCCAATGATTACAGATTTATGTCAAGTTTTAGAAAGTAAAAAAATGATTAAAGAAATTATGGAAGAATTAAAAAAAGAAAATATTCCATATGATGAAAATCTTTTCTTTGGCATTATGATTGAAACTCCAGCTGCAGCAATTATTTCTGATGTTTTAGCAAAACATGTAGATTTCTTTTCAATTGGTACAAATGATTTAACGCAGTATACAATAGCTGTTGATAGAACTAATGCTGAAGTAGAAGAATTATTTGATTATTCACATGAAGCAATTAAAAGACTTGTTAAATTAATTGCGGATAATGCTCATAAAGAAAATATTTGGGTAGGAATTTGTGGTGAGTCTGCAAGTGAATTATCACTAATCGATTATTACTTAGAGGTAGGAATTGATGAGCTTTCAGTAAGCCCAGGAAAGGTAAGTAAAGTTAAAAAAGCCATAATTGAGTCAAAAAATGGTTAAATTGTCGCAAAAATAACATAAACTAAGGGAGAAACGGTATTTTTTTTCAAAATCCAACAAAAATATGCAAACTTTTTATAAAAGTTATAAAATTATGTTATGTAAGCGTTTTACTAAAAGGGAGGGAAAATGGCAAAAACAATTATTCGTGTTGATGATCGTTTAATACATGGTCAAATTTCTGTTGCATGGGCGCAAACTTTATCTACAAAAGAGATAATTGCGATTGATGATGTAACAGCTTCAAACAAAATGTTACAAACGATAATGTTAGCGGGAGTTTCAAAAGCATACAATCCTAAAATAATTACATTTGAAGAGGCGTATGAGTATTTGAAAAAAGAAATTGATGGCAATCGCTTAGTGATTGTAAGAAGTTGTGAAAATTTAGAAAAATTAGTAGATACAGTTACTAATTTAAGTAGAATTTATATAGGTAATATTCAAAAAACACCACATTCAAAATATAATTTATCATCCGGTGGTGGTGCTGTGTTATATTTTGCAGATAGTGATGTTGAGATTATTGATAGGCTTGTTGCAAGAGGAATTGATGTAGTACTACAAATGGTACCATCATCAGGCTTAAGAACTTGGGAACAAGCAAAAAAACAGATAAATAAATAGGTTTCAAAAAAACTTTAAATAGAGGGAGGAAAAATATGGGAGTTTTTGAAGCAATATTAATTTCATTATTTGTCTATCTTGGCTCTATCGGTTCAATTGTAGGTAATACACTTGGCTGGTATAACTTAGGTAGACCCCTAGTAGCTGCTTTTGTAGTAGGGCTAATTATGAGAAATGTTCCATTAGCACTGGAATTAGGTCTACTATTACAACTGGCTTATCTAGGAAGTGTCACACCTGGTGGGGCAGTGGCATGGGATTTATCTTATGCATCATACATTGGGGTGGCAGGTGCCTTGGCTTTCACATCAGATGTTGAAACCGCTAAGAACTTAGTATGGGTATTTGCGGTTCTTGGCGGCGGAATTGGGGTTGCTATGTGGAATTTAAGTTATGCATTAAACATTTTCTTAAACAGAATTGCCCAAAAAGGTGCAGAAGAAGGCGATACTAAGAAAATGGGTCTTGCGAACGTAGTGGGCGGACAAGCAATTGGATTTGTTTTAAGATTTGTGCCAGCTCTTGTGGTTTTATTAACAATTTCTATTACAGGCGACTCAACAAACTTAGTAGAATACATTCCAAACTGGTTAATGCAAGGTCTACAAATATTTGGTGGAATGATGGCTGCACTAGGGATGGGGATTTTACTTTCATTCTTAGTTAAACGCAAAATTCACTTTGCAGTATTCATGGTTGGATTTGTGTTAATTGGCTATTTTGGTGGTATGATAAGCGTTCTAGGTGTTGCGGTTATTGCAACAATAGTAGCAGCAATCTACTATACAGTTAATAGTAAGAAAGAAGGTGTACCAGCATGAGCGAAAAGAAATTAAGTAAAAAAACACTAAAAAAAGTTTGGTGGACATGGTTTTTTTGGAACGGTTGTTCACAACAAGCAGAATCAATGCTTGGTATGGCTGTAGCACACGCAATGGCTCCTGCGATTGAAGAACTTTATGGTGATTCAAAAGAAGAAACAAGTGCGGCTTTAAAACGTCACTTAACACTATTTAACACAGAACAACAAGTTGGAGCACTTTGTCCAGGTGTATTCTGTGCGTTAGAAGAACAAAGAGCGAATGGATTAGTTAATGATGAAACAATTAGTGCGGTAAAAGTAGCGTTAATTGGACCAACATCAGCAATTGGTGACTCTTTATGGGTTGCAACAATTATTCCAATTCTTTTAACAATCGCAATGGCAATTACACGTTCAGCTGGCGACTTTGGTTGGCTTGGACCATTGCTATATATGATACTTTATCCAGTTGCAACTGCGTTTTTAAGTAACTATATGTTTAGATTAGGATACAAAGGTGGATTAGAATCAATCTCGCAGTTTATGGCTTCAGGAAAACTTGAGTTAATAACCGAATCAGTGACAATATTAGGTCTTATTGTCGTTGGTGCTTTAACCGCAAGTTTTGTTGCTGTACCACTACCAATTCAAATTAGATCTGGTGCTGGTGATAATAACGTTTTAGTTGATTTCGATGTTTTAGTTAACAATATCTTCCCACAACTTTTACCACTATTATTAACAATGTTAGTTTATTTCTTAGTTGGTAAGAAAAAATGGTCACCAATTAAAGTTATGGGACTTATTCTAGTTATAGCCGCAGTTCTTACTGCACTAGGATATTTATTTAAGGTATATAGTTAATTAAGAAAGGAATCAAGGGGATATGAGCATTTGTTATATAGATAAAATTAAAGAAGTAGTAAAAAAAATTGAAGAAACACAAAGTGAAAATATTTTAAAAGCGGCAGAATTATGTGCTGATGCAATTTCAAAAGGTAAATTAGTCCATTTATTTGGTTCAGGACATAGTGTTCTTCCAATTCAAGATGTTTTCCCACGTTATGGAGGCGTAGTTGGCTTTCATCCATTAATGGATCCAAGATTAATGTGGTCAAATGTAATTGGACCTGGTGGCGCAAGAGAATTACTTTGGATTGAACGCCAAGAAGGTTACATCGTGAACTTTTTACAAAGTCATCATTTCCAAAAAGATGAAGTAATGATTGTATACTCCCACGGCGGGTTGAACGCAGCCCCAATAGAAACCGCAATGTATGCAAAAGAACGTGGCTTAAAAGTTATTACTGTGACATCTAAAGAAAATTATGACAAAGCAACACCAAACCATTCATCTGGTAAAAAGTTAGGCGACCTTGCAGATGTTTTAATTGACAACTGCTGCCCGCTTGAAGATTCATTAGTACCAATTGAAGGGTATCATCAAAAAGTTGGGGCAAGCTCAACTGTTGCAACAATTGTAATCTCTCAAGCAATCGTCTCTGAAACAGCGAAAATACTACAAAAGAAGGGACACAAGATGCATATCTTTGTTTCACCAAACGTTGTAGAAATTCCAAAAGATTATATGCACGAAGTATACGGTGCATATACTGAACTTGTTAAGAAAAATAAAAATTAAACATAAGCCCCTCTAGCAGGGGCTTATCCTTTAAGGAGTTTTAAAAAAATGACATTAATAATTATTTTAGGACACGGTAAATACGCCTCAGGATTAAAAAGTAATCTAGCGATGCTATTAGGTGAGTTAGAACATTTTAAATATGTTGACTTTTTAATTGATGATTCAAAAGAAAAATTAAATGAAAAAATTGATAAAGCTATTAATAATCACGAAGGAGATATTTTATTTATTTGTGATTTAGCGGGAGGAACTCCATTTAGAGAGGCGTGTTTAAGAAAAGTAGAAAATCCAAATTATGAAGTAATCGCAGGAGTAAATACCGCTGGTATTGCTGAGATTGCTTATTTAGATGAACCCGCAAGCGTTTTAGCTGATTTAGCGGTTAACGCAGGAAAAGAAGCGACGATTAAATTTGAAATATGATTTTCGCAATTAATTTTAAATTTGAACCAATTTATTTAATATATCCCGTTATTTTATTTGGGATTTTTATTGGTGTTAGACTATTTTTAAATACTATAAAAAAGAAAACAACTTTAGAACTTCAAGACTTATTGTATAGAAAGGGACAACTATTTCTTTATTTAGAATTACTTAATAATAAACGTCTTAGAATAGCCTTTTCTAAAGATGAACTTAAACTTTTAAAACTCGAAGGCCTATTAGCACTTGGAAGTGATGAGGAAGTAGAAAAGTTAATCAATGAGCTTGATAATACTAAATTAAAGAAAAGATATAAACTTGATTTTTTAAATAAGAGATTTACTTACTTTGTTGAAAAAAACAATAAAAAAGAAGCAAAAAAAACTTATGAAGATTTAAATTTCTTACTTGAAAAAAATAAACATGAAGAAGCGAAAAAAATCTTAAAAGAAGCGAAACGCATTTTAGATGTTTATATTAATAGAGATACAAGCCTTATAAATACACTACTTGTAGAAGCCAAAGAAACAGAAAATCAAGTTGTCAAAGGGATAACTTATTACAGGGTTGCGAAACTTTATTATTTTTCTAAAGATAATAAAAATGCAAAAGAATATTTAAAAGAAGCAAAACCGCTAGTGGTAGGAACGTATTATGAAAGAATTATTAGTGAGGCTTTAAAAGATTTAAAAATTTTGGAGGTAAAATAATGATTGAATTTACTTATACGATAACTGATCCAATGGGACTACATGCGCGTCCAGTAGGTTTACTCGCAAGACTACTTTCTATGAAAGGATTAGAAGCGAAAATCTTATTTAATGGAAAAGAAGCTGACGCAAGAAGAATGTATCAAGTTTTAGCCTTAAATGTTAAAACGGGTGAAACAATTACGGTTATGGTAAAGGATGAAGCCCTTAAAGAAGAAATTTTAACTTTTTTTAAAGAACAAAATTTATAAACTCTATTAAATATGTTATAATTTAACAAGAGGGGGCTTCAAAATGAATTTACTATTAAAAATGCGCAGCATTAAAGATTTATCACCATCTGAACGTCACGTGGTTGAATATATTTTTGATAACCTCCAAGATGTTTCAAATATTGGAATTGCAGAATTAGCCCAAAAAACTTTCACAAGCACTTCAACAATTAAGCGCTTATGTTCAAAATTAGGCATTGATTCCTATATTGATTTTAGAGTTCGTTTAACTTCAGATTTAAAATCATATGTTAAACAAAATATTATTAGTGAGGCAATGAAGCCTGTTAAAAAACATGACTCAATTGAAGATATTATTAAAAAAGTATCTTCCTTTAACGCTAAATCAATTATTGATTCAATTGATTTTAATCACACAGAAACATTTAATAAAGTTATTGAGTTGATGACTAAAGCTAAAAGAATGGATTTTTATGGCGTTGGACCATCTAATTTAATTGCGAAAGATGCGGCTTTAAAATGTCTTAGATTAGGGATTATCTCAAGCGCTTATGGAAATAAGTTAGAAATGACAATTAAAGCGAAAAGCTCAAAACCAGAAGATTTAGCTTTCTTAATTTCATATACAGGTGAAACAGAAGATATTTTAGAAATTGCCGAAGTTTTAAAACAATTAAACGTTGTGACAATTTCTTTAACAGCTTTAACAGACAATTCCTTAAGAAAACTATGTATATATAATTTATTCGTTGATGCTAGTGAAGGGTTAGACCGTTTAGGAGCGATGTATTCACGTACCTCTACTTTAAATGTTATTGATATTTTATTTACCGCATTTATTAATACTGATTATGAAAAATATATGAAAATGGCCCATCAAACATATGTGCCAAAAAGAAACTTTGATAAATAGAAAATATCTCTTTTTTAAGAGATGTTTTTTAAAGTTGTAATTTCACACATAAGTGATAAAATAAATATGTAGGAGGATTTATTCGATGAAAAAAAGATTTGGAATTACTGGTCTTGCGGTTCTTATTGGGGGATCACTTTTAATTTTATTTGAACTAATTGATATGATTAATACTTATTCAGATAGAACAGGTGGTCCATTTCAATTTTGGCCTTTAACGTTCTTTTTAGTTTCATTAGCGTGGTGTTTGCTTTCAGGTCTATTTTTATTTAAAAGAAAACCTTTATTAGCATCATTAGTGCTTTTACTTAACGTATTAATTGATAATGGAACTGTCTTTATAATTGATCTATTTGATAATGCATTAAATTTTAATTCGACTGCTGGGTTTGGCTCTTTAATTTTATTTTTCGCACTAGTGTTTTTAGTGGTAGCGTTAATTTTAGAAAGAAAAAAACTAGAAAAACCACAATTTGCTTGTCCCCTTAAAACACCTTATTTAATCTTAATATTGGCGGCTATTATATTCACATTTATCTTTAATAACGCAAGAACTGGTGTATTTTTAATAGCAATGCTAATTTTACTTACAGCCTTTTTAGAAGAAAAGTTTATTCCTGTAGTTATCGCTATTTTCTTAATGCCAAACTTCTTTAATTTAATTGATGGCTTTATTAGAGTTGCGAATAGAGGAAGACTTGCGGCAAGCACATGGATTATGTTAACCCTTGGAACAATCATCTTTATTTTTGCGATAGTTTCTTATTTCCTTCCTGATGGAGTTAATAAAGGCGTCAGTAAGATAAAAGAAAAAGTTTCAAAAAAAGAAGATGAAATAGTAAAAACAGAAATCATAGATAATGAAAAATAGATGTTATCCTAAAAGCAAGTATCTTTCTTTATTTGCTTTAGCGTTACTTTTATTAGTATTCGCATTTATTCCTTATTTTTTAAATGAGGCTTCCATTCCTTTATATGCTAAAATTATTTGGAGTTGTTTTCTTATTTTATTAAGTCTTTCAATTCTTTATTTAGCGATTTTAAATCTTCAATATTTTAAAGTTATTAATGATGAAATTATTGTAAAATGTTTATTTTATGAAATAACTAGACTTAAATTAAGTAATTGTGAAGTTATAGTAGAAGAACTACCAACTTACTCTAGTATCGGTCTTATAGACAATATTAAATGGATCTGCCTATATGACCTTAAGACAAAACCAGATAGATTTAAAAATGGTTGTTCAAACGGCAGAAACGAAAAAAAAATTCAAGTAGTTTATAATGAAAAAAACGAAAAAGCGTTAGCGCAAATTCTTTAAAGAAAAAAGGTGGGAAAAAAACCACCTTTTTTTCTCTTTAAACATTATTTTGGGAAAATAAGTGTAAACTGTGTTTCTTGATTTTCAATACTATTTAAAGTTATTTTAATATTATATGTTTGACAAATGTGTTTGACAATTGCAAGCCCTAAACCTGAGCCACTAATCTTTTTAATTGTTTCATCGCTGCCTCGATAAAATCTTTCATAAATTCTATTTATTTCCGCTTTATTTATTCCTAAACCAGTATCTTTTATAATTAGCTTTTGATTTTTTAAGGTAATAATTAAACTACCCATTTTCTTATTATATTTAATAGCGTTATCAATTAAATTATTAAGAAGCATATGTAAATCTTTTTCTTCAATTAAAGCGGTACTATCATCTAGTGAAACTTTTAAGTGAAGCTTTTTTTCTTTAATTTTCACTTTATAATCATCTAAAATAGAATTAATAAAATCTTTAATTAAATAAGAACTTGGCTTTTTAATTTCTTTAGATTCTAAAATAGAAACATCTAACATTTGATTAATAAGAGCGTTCATGGAGTCGATTTCACTAATTGTTTTTAATAAGATTTCCTCGACGTTATCACTAATTCCTTCAGTAATAAGTTCTAAATTACCCTTAATAATTGTAAGAGGGCTTTTAAGTTCATGACTAGCATTTTGGAAAAACTCTTTTTTAGTTTTTTCTAGTTTAATTTCTTCAGTAATATCAATAACACTAATAATTAATCCCTTTTTAAGCCAGGTTGACTTATAAGGTTCTACTTCAAATAAATAATCTTTTTCATTTATTGTTTCAATAAAAGAAGTAGAGATGTCATAATCAATTTTTCCTTTCAATCTAGAGTCCATAAACAACTCTAAAGCAACAATAGAATCTAAATTAAAATAATCAATAACCGTTTTGTTAGCGTGAATAACTTTATCATTATCTAAAACTAAAACACCCGTTTTCATCACATTTAAAATGGTTGATAATTTATTGCGTTCATCTTTAATAATATCTAAATTTTTATTTAAAGTTTCTTTAATTTCATTAACTTGCATACTTAATAGTTTTGGATCGTCAATAGCGTAGTTTTTAGGCCCTCCCGCAAGCTTTGCGAGTTCATTTAGACTATCGGTAAACGGCTTTAAAGCACGCTTATAGTAAAATATACTTCCCACAACTACTAAAATGTAAATTAGTAAGACATGAAGTAAAATAATTAAGAAAAACAAGTTATCTTTATTAATATTGCCTAATGGTAACGCTAATCTAATTACTATATCATAATTTGTAGGCTTACTAGCAATATACATCATTCTTTGTCCTAATGTATTTGAATATCTAATAAAGACTTTGTTTTGATTTAAAAACTCATCTCTATCTCCGTGGGGCTCTGTTGTGTTAGAAGCACTATCATATAAAACTTCTCCATTACTACTTAAAATTGTTAATCTTAAATCTTCATCTAATGATTTAAGATATTTATTTAAAGAAGAAGGATCAGCCTCATAAGTATCACCATAAGTTTCATATAGTGAAACTGTCACATTTAAATAGTTTTCAATTTGTCTTTTTGATTTACTAAGGTTATTTTGATAAATAGCAAAAAAACTTACTATACTCATAAGTAGTAAGGCAACAAAAACACTGATGAAGTTAAAATACAGTACTCGTTTATTCATAGATTATATAGCCAACACCATAGACAGTTTTAATTAAATCTATTTTTAGTTTCTCCCTCAAATTTAAAATATGCATATCAATCGTTCTAGATTCAATAATCACATCTGTGTTCCACACATGTTTTTGCAAATCTTCTCTTGAGACAACTTTTCCTTTGTTTTTGGCTAAATAAGAAAGAATTTGAAATTCTTTTGGAGTTAGGTCAATTTTTTTATCATCAACATAAACTAAAAAAGTATCTAAATTGATGCGTAAGTTTTTAATAACGATTTCTTTTTGTTGTTCTTTTCTAAATTTGGCACTTACTCTACTAATAAGTTCAAGTAAATGAAAAGGTTTTTCAATATAATCATCAGCCCCTAAATCAAAACTCTTAACTTTGTCAGTAATAAGCCTATTAGCGGTAATTACGATTATATGAATATTATTATTTAAAATATCATCTCTTAAGATTTTTAAAACCTCTTCACCAGGCATATCAGGTAACATCATATCAAGTAAAACCATATCAGGCTTATGTTCGTTAAAAGCTTTAAAAAATGTTTGAGCATCATAAAAACATTTCACCTTATAACCTGTCTTAGTTAAGGTTTGATAAATAATGTCACTAATACTTTTATCATCTTCTAAAGAATAAATTAACTTCATAACTACCTCCTTTTTACTTCACTAAATAAATCACCATCATATAAAAATACTGTCCACTCTGCGATATTTGTAATATGGTCGGAAATTCTTTCCATATCTTTTGCGATTAAAACCTCCATTAAGTGATCATCACTTTTTAAAGAACTTTTATAAATTTTTTCATACCAACTATCAACTAAATCATCCCTTACCATAATTTCTTTGGCAAGACTAACGTTTTCAGTAATAAGTGCGTTTATTGAGTCATCTAAGTTATTAATTAATTTTTTATAAAGTTTAAAGGTGTCTTTTTTACAAGGTTTCCCATTATAGAGTTGAAATAAGTTAACACTTAAATCACCAATACGCTCTAAATCACTAATAATTCTTATCGTCGAAACTAATAATCTTAAATCATGAGCATAAGGGCGCTCTCTAACGATAATAGAAATAACTTTTTCTGTGATGTATTTTTCTAGTCCGTCAACTACATCATCATTCATCTTAAAAGGTCTATCGTTAAAAAGTAGTTCAAAAGTTCCACTTAAGTTTTCTTTTACGATAGAAGCCATGTTTAAAACATCGCGTTTTAAACTTTGCATTTTTTCGAACATCATTAGCCGAACCTCCCTGTAATATAATCTTCAGTTTGTTTATGTTTAGGATTACTAAAAATCTTATCAGTATCATCATACTCAATAACTTCACCTAAAAACATAAACGCTGTTTTATCCGATATTCTTGCGGCTTGTTGCATATTGTGTGTCACAATTAAAATTGTGTAATCCTTTTTAAGTTCAATAATTAAATCTTCTACAATTTGTGTACTCATTGGATCTAAAGCACTAGTAGGCTCATCCATTAAAATTACTAAAGGATTCATCGCAATCGCTCTTGCGATACAAAGACGTTGTTGTTGACCACCAGATAATTTGAGTGCGTTATCTTTTAGTCTATCTTTAACTTCTTCATAAAGACCTGCTTTTTTAAGTGCTTCAATGACAATTTTAGTAATCTCATGTTTGTTTCTCATTCCTTGACACCTAAGCCCATATGCCACATTATCAAAAATAGATAATGGAAATGGATTAGGTTGCTGAAAAACCATCCCAATCTTACTTCTAAGTAAAATTGGATTTAAATCATTTATGTTATCTCCATCATACCATATTTCACCTGTAGTTGTCACTTCTGGATTTAGTTCATTTAATCTATTAAAAGAACGAAGAAGTGTTGACTTACCACATCCTGATGGACCAATTAATGCGGTGACTTTATTTTCTAAAAAACTCATATTAACATTTTTTAAGGCCTGTTTTTCACCATAAAACAAATTAAAATCTTTTACCTCTAATAACATTATAACAGCCCCTTTCGTTTATTTGTTCTATAATTTACATATTTTAGTGATAAACTTAAAATTAAAATAATAAAAATAATATAAACACTAATTGTACTAGCGAGTTTAACATTAGGTGTTTCACCAGCCATAACACTCCAAATATGAACAGCTAGTGTAGTGCCTGGTCTTAATAAAGAAATACTATCTGTAATTCCACTACCCATCACAAAGATTAACGCGGCACTTTCCCCAATAATTCTTGAAATAGATAAAAGAACACTCGTTAATACCCCGCCCTTAGCACTTGGTAATACTACTTTAAATACTGTTTGGGTTTCACTTGCGCCTAAACTTAAGCTTGCCTCTCTATAACTTATTGGTACACTTCTTAGTGATTCAATAGTAGTAGAAATAATAACCGGTAAAATAATAATTAACATAGTTAAACTTCCCGCAATTATCGATAAGCTTTGTCTACCTGTGACTAATGATACTAATGGCACAAACACTGCAGCTCCAACTAATCCAAAGATAATTGAAGGAATACCATTAATCATATTAATTAAACTAACTAAAGTTCTTGTGATTTTATTTTCTTTCGCAAATTCATTTATATAAATCGCTACTAAAATTCCAATTGGTACCGCAACAATTAGTGTTAGGACAATTAAAATAAGAGTAATTAATAAAGATGATCTAATTCCTCCTCCACCATCATAAAGGGTCATATCATAGATACGCTCACACAAATCAAGTTCATCTCTAACTTCTCTAGCATCAACGAATCTTCCAATATAATGATAATCTCCATGACTATCAACACCAATTAGTTTTCTAATTTCAAAGTCGGTAACATTAATTAATTTTCCATCACTTTCAAATGAGTTAAACGGACTATTTGGCTTGATTGTACTAATGATTACTGTTTCTTCGCCATTAGGTTTTTTAATACTCTTAAGGCCAATTCCATATTTTTTTGAAAAGAACACCTTATCTGTATCACTACCTTCAAAACTACCTGAGTTTGCGGATAGAGATGTTATAGCGGTAGGATGATAGTTGCTAGTGAGTAGGGAGAAGTTAAAATTAGCACCATTTTTAAAAATAAATCCTAATAAAACAACTAAAATAAGAATCATTAATGAAGCACTAAAGATAGTTACACTGTTAAATAAATAATCAACAAATCTTACATTCTTTTTCTTTTCAAAGGATTTTTTTACGTTTTTGTCTTTTTCTATGATTTCATGTTGTGTTTTAATTTCATCTTTTTTCATGCTTGCATCCTTTCTTTAATTTTAGTTAAGACTAAATTGCTCACTAAAATTAAGACCATCAATAATATTCCCACACTAAAACGAATATCATAACCCATACCATATGACTCATGAATACCAATTAACATTGTTGATGTTAGTGTTCTTGTTGTATCAAAGATATTAAACGTTGGTCCTGTTGGAGTATTTCCCGCAACCATTGAAACAGCAGTTGCCTCACCAAATGCTCGTCCTAATCCAACAATAACACCTTGAAAGATAAAAGAAGAAGCTGCCTTTAAAACAATTTTATAGTTTGTTTGAGTTTTACTTGCGCCCAATGCTAAACTAGCGTGTTCCAAAGTTTCAGGAACAGTTTTAATAGCGGTAATTGATAATAATGTAATCGTTGGAATAATCATAATTGCTAAAACTAAACTTGCCGCTAAACTTGAGGCACCCCCTGCAGTTTGATAATTAAACACGCTTGCTAAATTTTTTACAAACCCAGTAATTACTACACTCGCAAAAAGCCCATAAATTACTGATGGGATGCTTGCCAAAATTTCGATAACTGTTTCTAAAAGTATTTTAATTTTTTTAGGAGCCATTTTAGTAATAAATAGTGCCCCTAAAACGCTAATTGGCGTTGCAATTAACAAAGCTAACAAAGACACATAAATAGTATTTATTAAAATAAAGCCCGCACCATATAAATGCCCTTTTTCCCAGAAGTTTCCAAATAAGAAGTAACCAAAGTTGGCTCGATGATAACTATCACCAACTAAATAAGATTTAAAGAATGGTTGAACTCCTCTAAAGAGGATAAATAAAGCAGAAACGACAATTATCGAAGAGGTAATTGTCGTTAGTATAAAGAGTACGATCTTTACTGTTTTATCTATGTTTGTCTTTCTGTTATAGCTTATTTGACTTCTTTCCATTTGCTTATATTGTTTTCTTTTAAGAAGATCTTGCTTAATAGTTCAAGTGTTACATCACTAACAAGCTTATTATCTTCATTAACTACAACAACAATCGCATCTGTAGCAAGCCAACCATATGTTCCTGCTGTGGCAGGCTCATCACCACTAGCTTTAACTTCTCTTGATAAAAAACCAATATGAAGTGCGTTAGCAGAGTCTTTATCTTTACCTTGAGTACGTTTGTAAGCATCACCAGAACCAGTGTGGTTATTTACTACATTAACATTTCCAGCTACCGCTTTAAACTCTCTACCTAAAGCTGTCGCAATCTTTTCAACAGAAGTAGAACCACCTAATTTAAGAGTAATAGCACTATTATCTTTTCCAAGTTGAGTTTTGATTTCTTCTGATAAACCAGCTTTTACATCATTCCAAGATTGAGCTCCATCTGTATTAACAATTCCACCTTCAGTTGCAATTGTTCCTAAACCTTCAACAGAAGTCATATAAGCGATGAACGCTTTTGTTAAGTATTCTTCCGCAGGAGTCGCAAACTCACTACGAATCATATAGTTGAAATTTCTTTTAACTGCATAAGTTCCATTTAAAACATTTGCTTTAGTTGGGGCAACTCCACCCACTTTTAAGCCTTTTAATCCTGAACCATCTAGTGATGATAATGAAATATATCCGATTCCATATTTATCGCCTTTAACTTTTGCGATCATGTCGCTGTTTCCAGTAACTTCGCTCATTGAAGGAGCTAATAAAGAGTTATCTTTCGCAGCTGCTTTTGCACCAAGGATTTCAAAGAAAGCCTCTCTTGTACCACTAGCACTATCTCTAGTGTAGACTTTAATATCTTTTGCACCAAAGTCATCTTCTTTTTTACATGCACTTAGACCTAGTCCAAGTAATAAAACTAATGTTAAAACAAATTTTTTCATATTTTTGACATTCTCCTTTTCTGCCTACATTATAAATAAGCGTAAATAAACAATCTTGCTTAAATTTGTAAATAAATGTCAAGAACTTATCAAGATAGCGCATTCATGGTATAATTGAAGTAGAATTAGGTTAAGAAAAGAGGACATACTTATGAAAATAGATAAAATTTATAAAGAATTGATGGAATGTTTTGGTATTTCCGCTCATGAACATAATATTAAAAGTATTTTTTTAAGAGAAATAAAAAAATATCCTAAATATAAAATTGTTGGAGATAATCTAGGAAGCATTTTTGCTTATAAGAAATCCAAAAATCCTAACGCAAAAACAGTAATGATTGCGAGCCATATGGATGAGGTTGGCTTAATGGTTAGCCAAATAAAAGAAAATGGCTTAATTAAAGTTATTCCAATTGGAGGAATTAACCCCCAAGTTTTTATCTCTCAACTTGTGTATATTGAAACAGAGAAAGGCCAAATTCCTGGAATTATTGGGGCAGTTCCACCTCATATATCTAAAGAACAAAACATTTCTTTTAATGATTTAAGCATTGATACAGGAATGAATAAAGAAGAACTTACTTTAGCAGGTGTGGAAATTGGTCAAATGGTTTTACCAAAAACACCGTTTTTATATTCACATAATAAAACACGTGTTATTGCCAAAGCTGTTGATAACCGTTGGGGATGTGGAATGGTATTAGAATTAATAAGAGATTTTCATAACGAAGATTTACCATTTAATTTAGTTGTTGGGGCAACGGTTCAAGAAGAAGTTGGACTTAGAGGCGCTAAAACTTCAACTTATAAAGTAGACCCCGATATGTTTATCGCTTTAGATGCGAGCCCTATAAATGATTTAAACGATTCTAGCGGGTATGGAAAAATGAATGAAGGATTTTTAATGAGAATGTATGACCCATCTAACATAATGAGGCCATCTTTATATGGATATCTTAAAGGTGTCGCGGAAAAGAATGATATTAAACATCAAATTTACTTTTCAAAAGGTGGCACTGATGCCGCCGCAGCACTTGTTACTAAAGAAGGTGTAATTGCGACAACTATAGGTCTACCGGCAAGATACATTCATTCAACTGTTTCCATGTTTTCACTTTACGATCATTTTAGTGCTCATAAAATGTTAAGAGAGTTGCTTAAAGATTTAACAAACGAAAAGATAGAAGAATTAAAAAAATAAAAAGAAAGGAAAAAGACTATGAAACTTCCAAAATTAGGATTAGGCACGTTTTTAATGTATGAAGAAACGACTGAAATAGTTAAAAAAGCTTTAGAAGTGGGATACCGTCATATTGATACTGCCCAAGTTTATCAAAATGAAGAGTTGGTTGGTAAAGCTTTAAAAGAAACTAATTTAAAACGAGAAGAATATTTTATTACCACAAAGTTGTGGGCTACAAAATTAACCTATGAAGATGCAATTAAAGAATTAGATATTTCATTAGAAAAGTTAGGACTTGAATATGTTGATTTATACCTACTTCATTGGCCTAGTCATAATCATAAAGTAAACTTAGATGCTTGGCGTGGTTTAGAAGAAGTCTATAAACGAGGTAAGGCTAAAATGATTGGTGTTTCTAATTATCAAATTCATCATTTAGAGGCTTTAATTAAAGATGCCAAAATTAAGCCAATGGTTAATCAAGTAGAACTTCATCCAGGACTTCAACAAAATGCTTTAAAAGAATATTTAGATAAACATAATATTAAATGTATTTCTTTTGGTCCGTTTATGAAAGGGGAAGTCTTTAAAGAAGAAGGAAGATATTACAAAACTTTAAAGCGGATTGCGGATAAACATAATGCTACAGTTGCTCAAGTAGTTTTAGCGTGGGGTATGAAAAGAGGCGTTTATATGATACCTAAAACTAGCACAAAATCACGCTTACAAGAAAACTATGATAGTTTAAAAATTATGCTAGATGACCAAGATATGAAAGAGATTAACGCTTTAAATAGAGGAAAAAGAGTTTATACAGATCCGGATAATAATCCTTTTTCAAAATAAAACAATTAATAAAGATATTATCAATAATAATGCACAATTTAATAATATAGTGTATAATTTCATATGTACTTAAGGGACCCTTAGTGGCCTAAAAAGGAGAGAAAAAATGAAAAACAAAATTTTTGAAATGGTTATGTTTGCTACTTTCGCAAGCATAATCTTACTGATGGCGTTAGTTCCAAATCTTGGCTATCTAACGTTTATTCCAGGAATAAGTATTACAATTATTCACATTCCTGTTTTAATTGGTATTATGTTACTATCGTTTTGGTATGCGCTTGGATTAGGATTGGTATTTGGCTTAAGTAGTTTAATCGCAAGCTACATGTATGCTTCAAGTCCTGGAGATATCGCCTTTCAAAACCCATTAGTTTCAGTTATACCTAGAATACTTTTTGCGGTAGTTGCGTTTGGAATTATTATAGCGCTAAAAAAGATTCAAACTAAAGAAAAGGGAACAATTATTAATTTCATAATTGTTTCACTAATAACTGTAGGATTTATTGTTGCTGGAGCTATTAGTCTTAATGCTAGCACCAATTGGCCATTATATTTAATAGTAATATTAGCAGTATTATCTACAGCGACACTAATCGTTGGTTATGCCTTCTTTTTGTTTAAATCTAAACATAAACATCTGGCGTATGTACCATCAAGTATGATTTTATCTACATTGGTTCATAGCTTTTTAGTTTTATCTATGATTGCGGTTGTTAGACCGGATGCATTTGGTGATGGTAATATTTTTTATACAATTTTAACTATTATCGCATTTAACTCAGTTATAGAGGCGCTAACCGCAGTAGTAATTGGAAGTCCAATAGTTTTTGCGTTAAATAATTTAAGGGGGTATGAGTATGTTACTGTTTGATGTTGGTAATACAGAGGTAAAAATGGGAATTTATAGAGAAGGTAAGATTATAGAGAAATATCGCTTTATGACTAATCCTAATATTAGTGAAGATGAATTTTATTTAATGATTTATCCATTAATCGATAAATATATCTTTAAAAAAATCGCAATTTCAAGTGTCGTTCCTAACATCACAAGAATGTTAAGAATGTTAAGCTTAAAAAGATTTTATTTTGAACCAATAGTTGTTGAACCAGGCGTTAAAACAGGTTTAAAAATCTTAACCGATAACCCACAAGAAGTTGGGGCTGATATTATTTGTGCGAGCGTCAGAGCTTCTAGTTATGATAAAAACACTTTAGTAATCGATTTAGGCACCGCAATTAAGTATATTTATGTTTCAAATAAAGCATTAAAGGGAGTTATTATTGCCCCAGGTGTTGAAGTTAGTATGATGGCGTTAACGGAAAATACTGCCTTACTACCTAAATTTGAAATAAAAGTCCCTAAGAAAGTTTTAGGAACTAATACAGTAGAATGTATGCAGTCAGGAGTAACTTACGGTATCGCAAGCCAAATTGATGGATTAATTAATTTTATTAAAAAAGAAATTAAAGAAGATTTTAAAGTAGTCTTTACTGGTGGTTTAGCACCACTAATTATGCCACTAATTAAACATGATGCACTTTATGATGAGAACTTAGTTTTAGAAGGATTAATCGAAATCGTTAGTAAAAATTAATATTTTAGTTTTTCCAACGAACAAAAATTCAAAAAAATCATTTTTGGTCTTCTCTAACGAACAAAAAACTAAAAAAAGCATTTTTGGTCTTGTGTAACGAACAAAAAGGTGGTAATATAGTATTGGGGTGATTGAAGTGTTAAAAAGAACTTTTTATTTGGACCAAATAAAACCATTTATGCATACAAATTTGATTAAAATAATTGTTGGAATTAGAAGGGCAGGTAAATCAACTTTACTCAAACAAATTATTGAACTTTTGAAAGAAGAAGGTGTAGCTGAAAATGAAATTATTTATTTGAATTTTGAAGATTACTCAATTAAACAATATAAAGATGATTCATTGTTATATGAATATTTAGTAAGCAAATTAAATAAAAATAAAAAAACTTATATTTTATTGGATGAGATTCAAGAAGTTAATAATTTTGAAAAGGTTGTAAACTCACTCAATGCGACTGAAAATGTTGATATTTATATTACCGGTTCTAATTCAAAAATTTTATCTGGTTAACTAGCGACATTATTAACAGGAAGATATAAAAGATTTGATGTGTTTCCATTTTCTTTTAAGGAAATGCGAGAATATCATAAAGACTTAGATAACAAAACTCTCTTTCGGTTATATGTTTCGTATGGTGGGTTTCCAGTTATCCAAGATTTTAATTTACCAGTTCATAAAGTTTCAATTTTAAGAGACCTTTATGATTCTGTTGTTATTAGAGATATTATTTCAAGATATAGTATAAAAAACATTGATACATTTGAACGTTACATTACGTATTTATTAAATACGGTTTCATCGGAGTTTAGCGCTAAAAGTATTACTGATTATTTTAAAAGTCATGGCAGATCAATCGGCAAGGAAACACTTTATGATTATATAAAATACGCAAAAGAAGCGCTATTAATTTATTCTGCAAGTAGATATGATTTAAAAGGGAAAAAACTTTTATCAACAAATGAAAAATATTTTATTAATGATCAAGGCTTTAGGGCAACTAAGTTCGACAACCAAAAAGACATTGAAAAGATTTTAGAAAATATTGTGTTTTTTGAACTTTTAAGAAGAGGATATGATGTTAAAGTAGGGCGCATTAATGATAAAGAAGTTGATTTCATTGCGACAAAAGATAATATAGTTAATTACTATCAAGTTACCTATATTATGAATACACCTAAAACAAGAGAACGCGAGTTTTCTTCACTGTTAAATATTCAAGATCAATTTCCTAAATTTGTTTTGTCATTGGATGAATTTGATTTTTCAAATAAGGGAATTATCCATAAAAACATAATTGATTTTTTATTAGAATAAATATTTTGTAATAAGACTCCCACTTTTTCGGTGGGAGTTTATTTCAAATGAAAATGTAATAATAACACAATTTAATAAATTTATTATTTGTTGTATAATTAGATATAGAGGTAATATAATGAATGAATATAAATTATGGTTAGAAGAAGAAAACCTAGATGAAGAATTAAAAAAAGAACTACAAAAAATGACTGAATCTGAAATTGAAGATGCGTTTTTTAAACATCTATCTTTTGGGACTGCGGGTGCTAGACAAGTAATGGGTCCTGGAATTAATAGATTTAATATTTATACAGTTAAGAGACTTGCATTAGGTTATGCGAAATATATTAAATTAATAAGTAAAAGTAATAATAGAAGTGTAGCGATAAGTTATGATAACCGCATTAACTCCAGATTATTCGCCTATACTTGTGCGAGAGTTTTAGCGGCTGAAGGAATTAAAACTTTTATTACTAAAGAACTTAGGCCTACACCTTATTTATCATATATGGTAAGACATTTTAATTGTGATGGGGGAATTATGATTACCGCAAGTCACAACCCTAAAGAATATAATGGTTTTAAGGCATATGATCATACTGGTGCTCAATTAGTTCCAACTTTCGCAAACAAATTAACTAAAGAAATTGATAAAATAAATAATTACTTTTATATTCAAGAACGACTTAGTGATTTAATAGTTGAGATTGATGAAACTTTTGATGCTTTATATTTAAGTGAAGTAAAGAAAATAGAGTTAAGAGACTTAAAAAAACCTCATAAATTTGTCTATTCACCGCTTCATGGCACGGGTTCTACATTAATGCCTAAGTTAATGAAAGATGTTGGTTATAAGTTTTATTTTAATGAAAAAGAAATGATTAATGATGGTGCATTTCCTTATACTAAATCATCAAATCCAGAAGATTTACTTGCTTATGAAAATTCACTTAAAATCGCTAAAGAAATTGATGCGGTAGCCGTTTTAGTAACTGATCCAGATGCGGATAGGTTAGGATTAATGGTTAAGCATGAAGGTGAGTATGTTTTTTTAAATGGTAATCAGACTGCGTCATTAGAGGCTTACTATATTTTATCTACACTTAAAGAGAAAAATAAACTTCCTAAAGATGGAATTATTTATATGTCTAATGTGACAACGCCACTTTTAAAATATATTTCAAAAGCTTTTAATGTAGAGTTAAAAGAGGTATTAACTGGTTTTAAATATATTGGTGAACAAATAGAAAAAACCAATAAAACTTATCTTTTTGGGGCAGAAGAATCATATGGTAGTTTAATAAAACCATTTGTAAGAGATAAAGATGCGATACAAGCGGTGTTATTCTTAAGTGAGATGATTACTTATTATCTTGAAAAAGGATTAACTTTATATGATGTATTGCTTCATCTCTATAAAGAATACGCAACTTATAGTGAACAAACTTTTTCAATAACTTATAAAGGTATTAAAGGTGCTAAACAAATAGAAAAAATAATGAAACACTTTAGAAGAAAACCACTTTTAATAGATGGTGAAGTATTAAGTTATTATGAAGATTATGTTGATGGCGTTAAAGTTAAAGAAGGTAAAAAAGAAAAACTTGATTTTGACTACGCCAATATGATTAAATTTTATTATGAAAGTGGTCATGAAATTATTTTAAGACCAAGTGGAACTGAACCAAAGATAAAAATATATTTATATATTAAAGATGAAAATTTAGATAAAGCTAATAAGAAATTAACAAAAATTAGAAAAATAATAGAAAGGATAATTAAGGAAATATAATTATGTATGAAAAAAGAAGAAAACAAATCTTAAAACACATGGACAAAGGCTCTTTTGCCCTTTTTAGTAGTGGTTATGCACCAAAGAAAAGCTTAGACCAACACTACCCATACTTCGTTAATAGAAACTTCTATTATTTAACAGGAATTAATCAAGCTTATAGTTATTTACTAATAATAAAAGGTGTTATAGAAAAGACAATTTTATTTGTAGAAAAAAGAACTCCTGAAAGAATGTTGTGGGATGGTGTAGTTTTAACCTTTGAAGAAGCAAAAGAAATCTCAAAAGTTGATTTAGTAATGCCTAATACTGTACTTGATACTTTTATTTCAAGTATTTTATCAAGCACTAGAGCCGCATCATACGGCCCACTTGATAATGTATACTTTGACTTTCAAGGCAACTTTAATATAAGAGAATTTGCAGAAGAATATAGCGAAAAGTTAAAGGTTAACTACCCATATTTAAAACATCACAATCTTAACTCTTTATTATCTAGTTTAAGAAGTATTAAAGATAAAGAAGAAATTAGACGCATGAAAGAAGCGATTAAAATTACTGATGAAGGTCTTAACTTAATGATGAAAAATGCTAAACCAGGAATGGTTGAACATGAATTAGAAGCTTACTTTGAATATACCTTAAAGAAACATGGTGTTACGGTATCATTTAATACCATTGCCGCAAGCGGACCTAATGGATGTATTTTACATTATGGTGATAACAACCGTAAAACAGAAGACAATGAACTTATTTTATTTGATTTAGGTGTTTATAAAGATAATTACGCTAGTGATATTTCAAGAACATTCCCTCTTAATGGTAAATTTACTGAACTGCAAAAGAAATATTATGAAATTGTTTTAGAATGTAATAAGAAATGTATTCTTTTTGCGAAACCTGGAGTTACTTGGAAAGAACTTAATGATTATGCTAAAGATATTTTAAGCGATGGTTTAATTAAATTAGGTAAAATCAAAGAAAAAGAAGAATTAAGTAAGTATTATTATCATTCAATTGGCCACTATTTAGGGCTTGATGTTCATGATGTTGGGCCTTACACAGAACCATTAAAAGAAAATCAAGTTATCACAATAGAACCAGGTTTGTATATTGCTGAGGATAATATTGGAATTAGAATTGAAGATAATATTTTATTAACGAAAGATGGAAGTATTAACTTATCAAAAGAATTAATTAAAGAAATTAAAGATATTGAAGCGTTTATGAAAAAATAATTAAAAATAGTTAAAGAAAAGTTATGTCAAGAGGCATAACTTTTTTGTTTTAAAGTGCTTAATTTTATAAAACTATCAAAAAAAGCGTCACAAAACTATCAAAAATATTTCAATAAAACTATCAAAAAAACATTGACAAAACTATCAATTGTTTGTAAA